>NZ_JADBGG010000024.1 GCF_014873765.1 Desulfomicrobium macestii
GAAAATTTTTAGGTCGAAAGTCGCCTGGATTTTCGAAAAATATGGTTGAAATTTCGAGCCAACAACGTTGGCAACACTTATTCACGGATTCAGGTTTTGTGTAAACGGTCAGTTGTCGAGAATCGCCCCCCCCCACAAGGAGACGACATGACCGCACGCAAGACACTTCCCGTCGACCTGATCGACCCCCTCTTGGCGGACGATAAGAAGCCTGAAGACCTTTTCGGCGAGGAAGGGCGTGACCTGCCGGGAAACTTCGGACCACTCAATTCTTGAGGGTTTCCCCACGGTTCAGGTTTTTTCCATACTGCCGACAGAAGTGTTCGGGCGTCATGTTGATCAGGTGGCCACGACCCAGTCCTTGCTTCTGGCAGCTTTATAGGAGCTTGTTCCCGCCGGGGTGCTGATCAGTTCGGGGAAAGGCGTCTTTGCTCCGCCGGAGTTTTTGAAACGGATCGATGGGCCAGGCTGTAACTTCGAGGCTTGCATGCCAGTATCGCAATCTTCTTCGTGTGCTGAAATTTGGCTTCCACGATCTTGACAGGATCGAAGGGAAACGCCTATTTGCCCAGTTAATTAGATATGACTAATTATTATATTTTATTTATTCATTTAAATTGTTAATATTAATCAGTTTTTAATATAAATATGAAAAAAATATTTAAGAATATCAAATTTTGCGAGGGCTCAGAACGCACTGTCGCCAAGATGAGTGCACAATCGCAGGGCTGGCCCTGTCAAGAATCGGGAGGTCTGGAATGAACATGTTCATGGATGGATTGCAGGGAGGAGAGACGACCGGGGTGACGGTTCCCCGGCGCAGGAAAGTCTGGGAAATCGATCAGGTTTTCAGATGTCCGGTGGTGGGCATGTGTCTGAGCATTTCCGAGCAGCGATCGCTTTGCCGCAAGGTCGGGGCTGGGGTGCATGCAAAATCCGATTTTGCCGTGCACGAGATGGTCGTGTCCACCATGGATGCGGAAAACCCTCTGTCCCGAAAGCTCGAAAGTCTTCTGTCCCGCAAATACGAAGCCGCCAACTCCACGTATCTGTCCATGTCCGAAGAGGAGTTTTTGGACCATTGGCGTGGCAGTCTTGCCCGGGGAGATTACGCCGGAATGCTCTGGGCGGCAGCGGTGCGCCCCCTCAGCCATGTCGGGCTGGTGGAGGTTTTCGGCACAATGCACATGAGCATGCACGAGCACGTCAAGGCCTACGGAACGCTCAAGGCATCCCTTGCGGTTGCCGAGCGGAACCATTGCGCTGCGCGCTCCGACAAGCGCGATGCAGAAAAGCAGAACGTCGTTCTGCGCTCGGAGAACTCCCGCTTGCGCCGGGCCTTGTCCAGTACTCAGGCCATGCTGGAGCAGGAGCGTCGAGCGGAACCCGTCGAGCAGACTGCCGCGAACATGGACACGGGCAGTGACCCCGAACATGACCGTTTTGCCGCTCGCCTGGAGCGTCTTGAGCAGGAGTTGGCCGTCAAGGACCGCGAGCTTGAGGACTTGCGCAAGGCGTTGCGCACGGCGCAAAGGGAAAAGCACCGTTTGCAGGACGAATTTCTGTCTCACCTGGCAAAGGAGGAGAGTGCACCAAAATCCTGTTCGGGCAGCGACTGCGGGCGCGTTGATTGCACCCCGCAATGCCCGTCCTATGACTTGTGCAGGAAACGGGTGCTCATCGTCGGCGGCATTGAGCGCATGGAAAAGTCCTACCGCAAGCTTATCGAGGAGCGCGGCGGCGTGTTCGAATATCACGCCGGTCATATGAAGTCGGGTTGCAAGGGGCTTGAAAACAGCGTGCAGCGGGCGGACCTGGTCTTGTGTCCGGTCAACTGCAACAGCCACGGCGCGTGCCTGAAGGTCAAGAACCTGGGCAAGAAGTTCAAGAAGCCCGTGCACATGCTCAGCAATTTCAGCCTGAGTGCCGTAGCCCGCACCATGGAGGAACTGCATGGTGCGAATTGAGATCGTCCTGTTCGCCTATCACGTTCTTTTTGTTGCTATCAGTCTCCGTGAAACATTGATCAATTGAAATCATATCCAAATCAGCAAGGTTGAAGAATAATGAAGCCATCGTCCGTCATGAATGCTCTTGAAACCCTGATCCATGTCCAGCAGCCCGTGTTTCTGTGGGGCGCGCCCGGAGTGGGCAAAAGTCAGGTCGTGGCTCAGGCCGCGAAAAGGCTCGGCCTTGAACTGGTGGATGTTCGCGCCGTGCTCCTCGATCCCGTGGATCTGCGCGGCATCCCGCGCATAGACGATAACGGCAATGCGATCTGGTGCCCACCGTCATTCCTCCCTCGTCAGGGCCGGGGAGTTCTCTTCCTCGACGAACTCAACACAGCCCCGCCCCTGGTGCAGGCTGCCTGCTACCAGCTCATCCTGGACCGCAAGCTCGGGGAATACACCTTGCCCGACGGCTGGACCGTCATCGCCGCCGGGAACAGGGAGTCGGACCGCTCCGTAACCCATCGCATGCCCACGGCCCTGGCCAACCGCTTGGTACATCTGGATTTTGAGCCTGATCTGGACGACTGGCTGGCCTGGGCTGAAGGGGCGGGTATCGACGCTCGGCTTTGCCACTTTCTGCGCTTCCGCCCCAAACTCCTGCATTCTTTTGATCCGACGCGGGCGGAGAAGGCATTTCCCTCGCCCAGGTCCTGGGAGTTCGTGTCCCGTATTCTGGGTGCAGGAACCCGCTGGAACACGCTGCGCGATCTGCTCAAGGGAGCGGTGGGCGAGGCCGCGGCGGCGGAATGCATGGGATTTCTCAAGGTTCATAGCCTCATGCCCGATGTGGAGCAGGTGCTGGCGGATCCTGGCGGAGTGGCGTTGCCTGGTGATCCGGCGGTTCTGTACGCCATGTGCGAGGCTCTGGCCCGCAGGGCTTCGGAACTGACCATGAACAGCCTGGCCGTCCTTGCGTCACGCCTGCCGGTGGAGTTTGGCGTGTTGCTCATGCGCGATGCCGCCGGAACGGATCCGGACATCGTCGAGACCGACGCGTTCCAGATCTGGGCCTGCGCCAACAGCGACGTATTGGTCACCGCATGAGTCCGGCCGAATGGAAGATGATCAAGGCCCGGGCCGAGCTCATCCTGGACCACCCTTTTTTTGCCACTCTGGCCTTGCGGCTGGAGCTGCGCGAGGATGACGGATGCGCCACGGCCTGGTCCGACGGGCGTATCATGGCCTTCAACCCCGCGTACATAGAGGCTCAGTCCCTGGCCCGAGTCAAGGGCATGCAGTGCCACGAGGTGCTTCATCTGGCCTGCTCGCATCATACGCGGCGTGGGAATCGAGATTCCAGACTCTGGAACAAGGCGTGCGACTATGCCATCAATCCCATTCTTCTCGATGCCGGTCTTGAGCTGCCGGACGGCTATCTCGACGACCCCGCGCATCACGGCAAGAGCGCCGACGCCATCTATGAGAATCTGCTGGCGGAGATGGACGAGGTCCGGGGTGGAGCACAGAGCGGGGCCGAGCAGGATGCCGAGTCCGACGAGGACATGGACGCAGCGGCAGGCGGCGACAGGAGCCTGGGAGGTCGCGACAGTGCTGCTTCCGGCGGTCGGCCCGAGAATCGCTCGCCCGGCCTGACCCCGGCTGGCGGTGGCGGCGGGCAAAGCGCGGGCAGCGGCGACAACGCCGATCCCGGACAATCCGGGGAAGTGCGGGACGCTCCGGCCCAGGCAATGGGTTCCGCCAATGACGGGGACGGTCCCGACCAGGAGGACGAGTGGCGCATGGCCGTGGCCCAGGCCGCGCGCGTTGCCAGGGAGGCCGGCAACATGCCCGGCGCACTGGAGCGTTTGCTGGACTCCACCCTTGAGCCCCGCCTCGGATGGAGGGAACTGTTGCGCCGTTTCGTGACCGAGTCGGCGCGTAACGACTTTTCCTGGGTCCGCCCCAATCGGCGATTCATCCATGCCGGGCTCTATCTGCCCGGGCTGGACAACCCCGAGCTGGCCCGCATCGCCGTAGCCGTGGATGTCTCGGGCAGTATCGCAGAGGAGGCTCTGAACAGTTTCGCGGGGGAGCTCTCGTGCGTGCTGGAGGAATTCGATACCGAGCTCTGCGTGATGACCTGCGACGTGAACGTGACCGCCTCCCGGCGCATGAGCCGTCATGATCTGCCATTGCGGCTCAGCGCCGGCGGAGGAGGCGGCACGGATTTTTGCCCGCCCTTCGAGCTTATCGAGAAGGAGGGCGAAGTCCCGGCTTGCCTGATCTATTTCACGGACCTGCAATGCAACCGCTACCCCGAGGAACCCGGTTACCCCGTGCTGTGGGTGACTGCAAAGGAACCGCAGACCCCGCCCCCTTTCGGGGAGGTCGTGGTCATGGAGCACGCCTTGTGAACATCGAATGGAAGATCGAAAAAAAGCGCGGCAATTATCGCCCCCTTCTGCACTATACCGTTACTCTGAATGAGTTCGAGCGCGGTCTCTGCCTGCCCGCCGTGCGGGTGCAAAGCGTCATTCCAAAGCCGCCCGAGTCGAGCTGGAGCTATTGCTGGCCGGGACAGAATGAGAGGGGAGAGTGGATTCCGTCGGACTGGTATCTGCTCATGACCCCTTCCCACAAGGACGGAAGTTCATCTCATACTTTAAAGCTGCCTTGGCGTGAAAGCAATGCGTACCCTGAAGTGGAGGAATCCTTCGCTCTGCTGCGCGAAGCCTTTGAGCGCGAATTGTTCCGTGCCGTTGATAGCGCCCCTTTGAATCTGAACGGCAGTATGGAAATGTCTTCGAGCATGCGCAAAAGCGTTGCTCCTGCCTATGCGGCCCAGCGAATCCTCAGAGCCGTGAACCGTTAAAGAGAGAATTCATGAAGTCCCTCTTCTTTTTTATTTCAATTTTATCTAACGTTTCAGAAATTCTATATTCATTTTATTCTTGGTCTCAGAGACTCAGTCGTCCCGCAGATTTATTCATTCCTGAGTCTATGAGACCTGATTCCGGATTTGAGGTTTTGCACGTGGGTCACACGACATGACGTATTGTTTGATCTCGTGAGCAAAGTCCGATTGTACGTTTATGGTTTCGTATTCTGTTTGTGGGGAATTGATAAACTGGAGGATGAGATACTCCTTGCGGTCATATACTGGACAAGCCCCGGCGAAGAAGAATCCCATGTCCTCAAAAGCTGAGGTCATCGTCCTGGTGGCCGGGTCCTCAAGCGGGAGGGCCATCTGGATTGCCGTGATTCCCTGTGCGCAGGCGTGTCGCACTCTTTCAGACACCTGAGCCAGTACGTCACGTCCATATCCATCTATGCCGATCATGGCCCATCCTTCCACTATATCGAGTGTGCTCCACAGGGTCGTCTCGCCACCTGGAGCAAAATCGTTTGGGAGACTGTCTTCCATATTTACCACAAAGCCGTGCTGCGCATATATACGCTCGACAATCTGCCGATGACGATCAGGGACATGAAGTACTTTTGCGGCAATACCTTTGAGGTATTTGATGTAAATCACATTCCCAATTCGCGGCCTGCCAGCTTCACTGTCCACCCAGGAACGGGACGCGGAGCTTGTGTCCAAGAGCAGTCCGGATTCTAAAAATCCGTTGCTCAGAACTGATCGCTGCGAATGGACATGGCTGGTCACGGCAAACACCTCGATGGCGTATACTCCACGCTCCACAGCGTTCCTCTCCAAGAAGTTCGCCATGGCGGTCGCGCCGCCCCGGGACCTGAAGCCCGGATTCATAATCCCGAACGTCATTTCTTCGACATGAGCCTCCGGAGCGCTTTTGACGAGCGCCCCATGGCCAACAATCTCGCGCCTGCTCGCAGTCTCCAGCACAACCGAGGTCATTTCTTCGGAACGAATCATTTCCCGGACACGGTCAGGGTAGTAGATGTTTTCAGTGAACAGGACATTCCCATGAGATTGAAAGGCCAGGCGGGATATGGCTTCGGCATCTTCCGGCAGCGCCTGGCGGAGGATTGGATCTGCGCTGTCATCTGGTTCCAAGGGTCTCGCAGCTTGTGCAGTATCGGCAGCGATGTGCGCCGGGAGGTGCTTGTCCATGGATACAGTTCGTAGACCGTCAGGACCAGAAGAAAAGGATGCGCTGTCGAGCATCCTCTCGATGAGAAGGAGGCTTATGCCCGTGACATCGCCGTATTCCAGGGCTCTGGCCGGATCGTACTTGGGCAGCAGCTCGACGTTCAAGGGCAGGCCGTGGAATGTGGTCGCCAAGCGGATGCCCAGAGACGTGCGGGAGATCGTAATTTTTAGCGTCTCCCTGTCGCCTCCGTAACCGAATTCAAAGGCATGCACGCATGCCTCCTCCATGGCCAGGCAAATCCTTTCGACGTCCTCGTCCGAAAAGCCGATCCTCTGTGCGCAGTGCCTGGCTGCAAAGGTCGCAACGGGGATATACGAGGCGTCCGCAGGTAAGTCTAAGGTGAGAGAGTCTATTCTTTTCATGTTTTGTGTTGCCTGTACTTCGCCAGATTTTTTTTCAGGTTCTTAACCTTGTACAATTCAGCTTCGGATCTGTAACAGGATTTCCTGGATATATAGTATTATCGCCATAAAATGAAATTTTTGCCACTTCTGAAATAAACATGACTTCAAATTATCAGATTCAAGGTTTTATTCTTTGTTTATATTTCTAAAATGTTTTGGTGTTAATAAAATGGCGTTAAGCACCTGTTTCTTTGTGCTTTTTCTTTGTCTTTCTGGAAATTATTGCTTTATGTCAGCCTCGCGATGAACTCGGACGGCTCAAGTACGCATCGATTTTCAATATAGCCATATAGTGTAAACATTCGGGGAGTCTCTCGAAAATTAAAAACGCGGTATAAATAATATTTAGAAGAGTGCTCTCTTGAAAAATTGAGTTCATTGGGCGTAACAAAAAAAGGAGTATTCTTGCCATACTTGGTCGTTTTTGCTTCGATAAAGCGGTCTGAGCCGTTATTCTCGAAAGATCGTATGTCAAATCCGGCATGTGGTCCAATGGTTACGGACACTTGCTCTACACGATCAGCTAGGGATTCATTCCCTGCGTGTATCAACCGGGCGCGTTCATAATTGATGACAAATTTTTCGCCAGTTTCTCCGAGAGACCTATTTCGTGCTTCCTGTTCCAAGTAGTTGATGCCTCCCGGATTGTAGATTGCCCGTGGTTCGGAAAAATTTGGAATTTTTTTTCCTTCTGATACGGGTGGATCTTCCAAAGCAGAAAGAAAGTCTTCAACAGTTGGAAATGAAGGAGTTGCGAGTGAGTCAGTATCGAATAATGTCTGGATCTCCGGGTTAGATTTGAGATAATTGACCACTGCGTCTGGAAGCAAAGATCGCTGGTAGTTAAAGCGAGGTTTGTAGCCATTGATGTATGGAATTCCCATCTCAATCAAAACCGCGCTAATATTCTGATGCTTGAGTTCCACTGAGGCAGCAGAACGATTGTTTAATTTCATCATTAGAGTTCTTCGATGCTTGGTCTTATTGTATTTACAAGCAGACAGCTCTAGTCGAAGCATGCTGAAGTAGGAATCTACTGTATTTTCGACTTCTGAGTATGACCAGTGGTTAGTGATAGGCACTATAGAAGCCTCACAAAAATATGAGTTCAAACATAAGGTTTGGCCGAGTTGACGTTAATTTTCGTCGAATCATATCTTCATGAACTCGCCAGCATTCTTGAAGGCCGCTTTAACCCACGCTTTTGTTTCAGGAAGTGGGCTTTGGGCTCCCTTTTGAACGAACATACTCGACGTCGCATGAATGGACGTGACGTTGCCCTCTTTCGTCTGAGAACTCAAGGTAATAAGGGCTTTTTTCGCCTCTGATTGTGGGCCAAATAAGTCTTCGTAGCCCTGCCAGGTCGGGCCGGTGACGATGACGTAGCCCAAGTCGGTACGCGGGAGCGTCGTAGTCAATTTTTCATTCGCACGAACGCAGGCCCGCAAGGCGAGGGTCTTGGCCTTGTTGTCGAAGAAAAGCAGTATCACATTCTGTCCTCGATCTTCCTCAAAGACGAAAGCGATCGTCTTTGCAGAATTGTCCGACGATACCGCGTGAGTTAGTGGAAATGTTGCGGGTTGAATTGATTGCTGTCCATCTGGGATAGGCTTTGCTGGGGCCTGCTTGGTTTGCGTTTGTGTGCGGCTGAAAATGCTGGTCACTGTGGCCTGAATGGTTTTGAAGGCACCGATCAAAAGGAGGGCGGCCAGAGCGCATGCTGCTAATTTGAGCGTCAGCGCAGTCCACTTAGTTTGTTGGGTTGACGATTGTTTGTGTTGCGAATCCTGGTCGGAAAGAAGGGCTTGCAATGTCGTGGTTAAGTCCTTGGGGGCTGCCGCCTGGGAGGACGTGCTGCCGTGAGGTGAATTCGTCTGGGCGCGGGCGTAGATGACGCCGCATTTCGGGCATTCGCCCGCGCTAAAGTGCAGATCATCGTTTTGTGTGCGTTCATGAAAGCATTTCGGACAGATAATGCCGCCGGTCTGGGACTGAAGGACCATTGGGCTGGGTTGCGCTGCCTGGTTGGACAACGCAGCGGCCAGCAGGGGGATGATTTGATCCCTCGCCTGGACCGGAAGACTCCCGCGCTGCGAAAGAATATACGGCCGCAGGTAGCCGACATTGAGCACGGCCACGCCCCGCACCGGCCCTCGAATTTCAACGAATCCCCGCGAGAAGCAAAGGATTGGCTTGATCGACAGTCCGCGCAGTCTCTCTGCGTTCAGGTGATCCCGGAGCGAGTAGGCTTGGCTCCAGCACTGCTTCAAAAAATCCTTGAAGAATTTGCGTCCGTTTCTAAGCAAGACGTCGTGTTCCTGAGTTATGTTCCCTTTCTGGCTTTTGGTCTCAACCAAAAAGATGCCGTTGGGGCCGAGGACAACATGGTCGATGTTGAAACCAGGGAATTCGAGGTCATGGAAGACGTAGTAATCGTCAGGGAGTTCCTGAAGGGCGTCGGCGACGGCTTGTTCAGCTTTGGCGCCTGTGTCGGCGTGGGAAATGCGTTTTTTGAGCTTGATTCCGGTTTCTTCAAGCGACTCGATGGAGACGACATAGATGACAGCGACCACCGCACTCCAGAAAAGGTGGCCACGTGTGAGCAGATAGTATCCGACAGGAAGTAGCAACAGAAAGGACAGCATGGGCAGGACGATGCGGGAGATCAGGTCCTGGTATCGAGTTTCCCCCATGGCAAAAGCACTTTTGCCCGCTGATCCATAGACCTGAGCCATTTTCTCCTCACCCGCCTGATGCATGAGCATCTGAAATATACTGCGCATTTTATTGCAGCCATTCTGATAAGCCTCACCTGCGCAAGAGTGTCAAGAATTATAGGATGTAAGACATGTTGAACGGTGTTATTGAATTCGTGTCGAAAAATAGCGTTTGTCAGACGCGAGGCGAAACAGAGTGTTTCTAATACGCCTTCCTTGGGGCTTTTTCGTCTTGAATAGTGGACATCGTTTCAGGCTGTTGGGACGATGTCCGGATCTGGCATCAAATTTGGCCGTCCAGCTTTCGCTGAGCGGCCTTGAGAGGTGTCTAGAATCTGTCGAAGATGTCCGCGACTGTGGTTTTTAGCCTCGGATATACCCTGATTCTCATGCCAACCCGGTGGGGTAGCCGCTTTCTTGTCAGCTTAAGACCTATTTTGTCCCTCTCTGTTCAGCAGAGACTCCGGGTATGCAGAGCTTGCAACTCCGATCATGAGATATTCTAGAAATGTGAGGCGTGTTGGTCCGAAATTATTCCATATGCCGACTTCAGAACTCCGCCAAGCCTTGGCCCAAAAATGAACAGGAATTTTTAGTTTGGGGTATTGTCTTGGAAATTCTTCAAAGAGTCGAGAAGCCCAATTGGTATACTTGGATGTTACCTTTTCGCGCGGATGATCAAGCACAGCGACAGCACTCAAGTCACCTATGTGGTAAGCGTAACCATCTCCCCATCGTGCGAATTTTGATTTGTCTCGGTGTAGGTTAGCAATATTTGCAGAAAGATTTCCGCCATTTTTTCCAATACTCTCAGCTTTTCCGATGTATAACGGGATTACATCATCGTGGTTGCTAATGGTGTACATGAGATAAATTAGACCGTCGTATTCCCCGCGTCCGGATTTCCAGTCATCAATTAGAATATCAGATTCAGCCAGAACAAGGGTTTCCATTTGAATGCTCCGCCGAAGTACCTGTCTCGGTCGAGAGCGGCCAATTGTGTCCGTTGAGACAAATTTTTTATCGAATGTGTCAAACAGAGGTACGCCATTTTGGGCAACTTGTTGAACGAGACAGAATTTATTCCATATCTCCAGATGGTTCATATTACTCACTGAGTAAATCTAATAACTATTTTAATTAACGAATTAAATAAGTATGATGCATTGAAATTTCATAAATGTGTCGCTGATTATGATAAAAACATCGGCTCAATCGAGTTTGAAACGATGCCGATGCCACTCCAGATTCTCCGTTGCAGGGTAGTAGCACTCCCTATCCGGCAGGATCATGGGTCGGTGCGCAAACTGCTGGATATGTCCGGGAAGGTTGCCGTCGCGGGTTATCGAACGGGCGACAATGACGCGGTAGTCGTCGTCGAAACCCACCAGGCCGCTGTCGAAGGTCCAGTGGCAGAGCTTGCACAGGGCCAGGCCGTTGGTGGGGCTATCGTCGTGGGACACGGCCCAGTCCTTGATGTGGGCGGCGTCCACCACGGTGCGGCTATCCGGTGAGATGATGCGGATGCCGCACAGGGCGCAGCGGTGGTCGTAGACTTTGACGATGACCCTGCGGAACGCCTGGTCGCGGACGGGCTTTTCCACCGGCTTTTCGTAGGCCGCCGGAGTTTCCCGGAGGAGTTTGGCGGCATAATTGAAAGCCGAGACCTGGGTCTTGGCCAGATCGAGCAGGGGCTTTTCCAAGGATGGCACGAAGCATCGGCGGATCAGTTCCAGTCGGGCCGTTGCGCGGGTCAGCGGGTTTTGGAGTAGTTCGAAGGCTGCCTCGTCCAGGGAAGCGAAGGCGTATCGCTCCCGCACGTTCTTCCAGGAAGACGGTTCGGTTGCGGGCAGCATCTTGCCGGGAAGAGGGTGCAGTACCCAGAAACCGTCCGTCTGCAGATAGAAGAAGGGCAGATGGATGCTCGGGCGCAGGCGGTCGGGCAGGATGGCGTTCCAGTAGAGCATGAACGCGTCGGTCAGGTCTTCGTCAGGCACGATCCGATTTTCCGTGATCCTGCCAGCATCCATGAGGTCGAGCACGGCCAGGAGCAGGAAAGGCTTGTACGGCGCCCGGCCAAGGGTTTCCTCCGTCCAAGTGCTTCTGTTGGTATCCTGCCTGATGGATGGGAACGTGAAGGGCGGGTTAAGCATGGGGCCTTTTAGCGCCCATGGTAGGAAATGTCAGTAGCGGATCATGAACTTCAGCAACTTTTCATGCTCATGATGACAGCCGAGGCAAGATTGGTGCAGTTTTGAACCGTTCCTCCCCCTTACGATCAATTTCCCGGCGTCAGGAAATTGATCCTTGAATTCGACAAGGTGATAATCTGCGTTCATCAGCGCAATCCGTGGAGTATTTATCATTGTCAAAGGGGGTGATTTCGCCCCCTGACCTGCCGGGAAACTGCGAACCTTCAATATTTGGGGGGCCTCACGGTTCAGGTTTTTTCCATATTGGCGACAGATGTGTTCGGGCGTAGTGTTGTCCAGGTTTGAATGTGGGCGAACGGAGCTGTAGCGCCGTCGTCCAAAGAACGACGCGAAACGTGGAGGTGTAAGCGTGAATTATGTGGGATCGTGTCTGTGCGGCAAGGTCGCCTTCGAGGTCGAAGGCGAATTCGAGAGTTTCTATTTGTGCCATTGCGAACGGTGCCGCAAGGATACCGGGTCGGCCCATGCGGCCAACCTGTTTTCGTCCACGGCGAATCTACGCTGGCTATCGGGCGAGAACCTGGTGAAGACCTTCAACTTCAACAATACAGGTCACATAAAGAGTTTCTGTGCCGAATGCGGCTCTGCCTTGCCGAACATCCAAATGGACGGCAAGCTGCTGGTGCTCCCAGCGGGCAGTCTCGACTGCGATGCCCCAATTCCGCCCACGGCCCATATCTTCGTTTCCCGTAAAGCCAATTGGGACAAGGGGATGGAAATGCTTCCCACTTTTGAGGAACTGCCTGAGTAACCCGTTTCGTCCTTCTTCCATCCTGGAGTAATGGCTCAGGCCGTCCAGATGGCTCGTCGGACTTCCAATGCGCACAAAAGTGGAATTAAGCGTCGAGCTTTGTGAATAAGTATCAGCAAGTTAGTTCAGGCCATCAACCTGGTTTTGAAGCGTAATTGGTGCCTGCCATGGAGCGGTAGATGATCTTCAGCCATTTTGGTGAGCAGGTGTCGTCGCCCAGGGCGTGCAGGAGCCGGGTAGGTAGGGTTCGAGCTTCCCTTAGTCGGGGGAGAAGTCTTCGACTGTTTCGCATACGGATGCGCACGTTTCTGGCGCGTGCCGCGTTTGCGTGAGGGAAGCCTGAACAACACGAAGGCTCACTCAGGGCCCGGTCGTGCAAAAGGGGGAAAGCAAGGCCGCCATTTCCGCCTGTATGGCCTGATGGTCCACGAGTCGTTCAAACCAGTCATCGACTGTCATGCCGCACGACAGGCCGACAATGCCTCCGAGCACCGCGCCGCGATGGGCGTTTTCGCCGCCCAGGTTGGTGTTGGCCAGCAGGGCGGCCTTGAGATCGGTGCGGTATTTGAACGCCAGGAACAGAAGGCTGGGCCATGAATCGCTGATGTAGCATGCGGTGGAATACCTGCCGCCGACGATATCCCGGTCTGTCCGGGCGCGTTCGGCCATCTGCGCGAGATCAAGGCCCATGGTTGTGCGGGCTGCCTCCAGCAGATGGCGGTCAGGGGACTCGTCCGCCTCGCGCAGCAGCAGGCCGGCGACAAGGGCGACATACCCGTCGCAGATGCGGCCCAACGACTCGTCCGGGTGGGTCAGGAAGAGGTGCTCCCGGCAGGTCGCCTGCACCGTGGTCAATGCGGTTCCCTGCAGCAGTTCGCTGATGGCCAGGGGGCCGATGGTGACCAGCCCGCCCATGGACGGGGTGTCGTGGGTCCGTGCGCCGCATTTATGGGGAGGCTTTCCGGCGACGAGGTTGGCAAAGAAGCCGCGGTGGTACGATTCGGCGTAGGTGTCCCGGTGCCGGGGCGGGTCGGCGGTCATGAACTCGATGTAGGACTGCAGGAAGTGGTCGCGGCTGTAGCGGCCGTCGTTCTCGATGATGGAACGCATGAGCACCCGGGCGCAGTGGGCGTTGAGGGTGTTGTCGCCGGCTTGCATGCCATGGTGATAGTGCCGGTTGGCCTGGCCCCAGAGGTGTCGCCGGCCCTTGAGGATGACCGATCCGATGATCTCCGGAGAACCTGGCTGGCCTTGGTCCTGCCCCGACCGTCCGCCACGCCGGGTGGAATGGAGCGACATGATCGATGAGGGGTGGAATTCCGGCGCGGCTTCAAGGTCTTTGATGCCGCCGGGAAAGGCGCGTTCGATATCGGCGGTATTGTAGTACCAGTGCACCGGCATGGCCAGGGAGTCGCCGACAAAGAGCGAGGCGAGGGCCGCCGACGCCCGCTGCAGGGATACGGATGGCGCAGGGCGGTGGTTTTGCGTTGGTTCCATGGGAACATCCTGCACGACCTCCGCCTTGATGTCCATGGTGCCTGCCATGGATAGATGGTCGTCACCGATTCCAGTGAGAGGCATCGTCGCCCAGAGTATGCAGGAGTCGGAATATGTCCAAGACGCGAGCCACGCTTTGCGGGTCGTCGACTGATCATGCCGAGCAACAAGAGAGGGTAAGAGCGAACATGGCCGGGCGGGGGATAAACGTGGTCAGCGTTCTTCAGCATGAATTCAACTTGTCGGCATTCATTTTTCGAGATACTTAATTTTGATGCTTGAATTAACACTCTGTCTTCCTTAAAGGAAAAACAGCAAATTCAAGATAATAATTTAACCCCTTCAACATGCCAACATTTCGCCATTATGATTTGAGCCTGCTCAACCCCGCCTTTGACTCGCCGTTGGTGGACGTGCTGACTGAACTGGAGCACTTGCGTCGACTGCGCCTGGTAGGCACCACGATATTGGATACTTATGTCCAAAACAAGGTTCGCTGTCGCCTTCTTGTAAATTGACTTGTACGTAATGTGTCCCGACTTCTTTGATCTCAATCTGGTCCAATTGAATCGTGATTTTTAAATGACCTTATTTTTCCCAGAGATTTCTTTTTCAATACACTCGACAACAAAAGAATTAATGCTCTTTCCGCGCATTGTCGCTGCATTTGAAACAGTTCTATGCAATTAAGATGTCATTCGAATTTAAATTTTTTCACAGTATGGTTTTTCTGGTGTCTTGCCAAGCGCTGCACAATGGTCAATATAGTCATCTATCGCATCCTTCATCGCTTCTTTTAGATCATCGACAGATTTTGCATAAAAAGTGATCGTGTCGTTAATATCCAGTATCTCTCCTCGTAATAACTCGCATTCATTGTCAAATTCAATAAGAGCAGAATATCCGTTATATGCCATTGGACTGTTCATGGTGTTACTCCCATTTTTTGTCTGTCAGGGCCGAGCCCGATTGATGCCTCTGTTAACGTGAAGATAGCTCATTGTTCCCAATTCCAAACCAAGCCTAGATGAGTAAATTCCTGCCCGCCAATCTACTCACTTCCCCCAACGCTACGCCTGTCCCTTCGAGTTTAATCCTGCCAGTTGGTTCCATTTTCCCAGGGCACGACGATGATCGCCGCAGGAGGAGCTTCGGCAAGAAAAAGCCTCGGAATCCGAGGCAATTGTTTTTGAACCACCACTTTTCATACGCGTTTTGTGGCCACGGTCTCTTTTTCCTTGTCCCACAACAGGGTGGGTTTGGGATATTTTTTGTCCAGTTCGTAGGCTCGCTGGAAATCGCGGTAGGCTTCGGTGATGTTTTTGAGCTTCAAGAGAACAGTGCCGCGCTGATAGTGATAATCGGCGACTCCCGGCCTGAGGTTTATCAGCTGGCTCAAGTCCTTGTAGGCTTGTGCGTGCAGCGCCATGCGACGGCAGAGCTGCGAGCGGCCGTAAAGCGCCTTGGCGTGGTTTGGGTCCAGGGTGACCGCCAGGGTGTATCTGACAAGAGCCTCCTGAAAGTGCTCGGCCCTGGCCAGAGCCTCTCCCAGCGCAAAATGGGCATCCGCCGAATCGGGAGCCTGATTTGCGGCTTTGGTGAATGATGCGATGGCTCCTGCAAGGTTTTGTCCTTCTTGCGATCCTTGTTCGACTTTCATGTTTTGACTTGCCTGTGTTGCCGCCATGCGCGCATTTTTTACGTCAGGCGATGCAAACGATGCCTGATCTTTCGCATGGAACTCCCCGGCTCGGCACATGATCGGGCCGACGAGAGTCAGGAATGCGAGAGTAACCAGGCAAATGAGTAGGGTGGAGTTTTTCATGTTTCCTCCTTGTGTATGTACGTACGTTGTTGTTTTTTGCGGGACGCAATGTTTCCAGTTTTTCCTGGATTGACCAAAAATACCGATTAGTATTTATTTGATCGTCATTTGGTGTTATTAATTAAACCGTATTTAATATTTTTTATGTATTCTAATGATTATAATTTAATAACATGCTTAATTTTTTAATGATTTAAATTCTTAAATTTGGCGATTCGAGCTCTTTTATACGTGTTTATATGTATGAAATTTTATAAAAAAGTAAACACTAATAACTAATTTTCTTCCAACAAATAAAAATACCTACATATATTTTTCATAAATGAATTTAATACGTAGGTATTTATTTTTAAAAACAGATTTGTTTTTCCGCCAAACGAAATTCAAAGTGTCTTTGTTTGTTAAGTTGAGTATACATAATTTTTCAAAATAGTTAGTTATGTTTATTTATTTCAGGCTGATTCTCAAATTATGTTGAACGCATTTAATAGAGACATGCACATGCTTTCCGATACATATTTTCAATATGTTATGGGGAAGATGCAAAAAGCCGTGAGAGAACCTGGACGCAATGTCAGCGAAGGCGGAAATCGAAGCGTTTTCTTGGTGGTTAAAAAGGCGCGGGTTTTTTTTTGAAGGGACTAACGGCTTTTTGTAGTGAACTCTGTTCTGAAATAAAGCGGAAAAACTTTTTATCCAGGACTTGCCATGAACACGGATCAGGAACCAATGCAGGATGTTGAAGGCTGCACAGATGATGATTCGAAACTCCAATCAGGCCAGAAACCTTACGTGATGGTCGTTCCCGATGCCGAGTTGTTGCGTCATGAGCGGTTTCGCGAAGCCGTGAAGCAGGTTTTGTCGCAACAGAGCAAAGCGCTCAATGAACCGATCAAGAAGGGCAGGGAAGGGGCGGGGCGCTACAAGAGTTTACTGACAAAGAATGAGCTCAATTTTCTGTTGAAGTGAAATTTCGTTGTAAGGCGCAGTACAAACACGAATCCCCGGGGCAGACGGCTGTCCCGGGGATTCGTGCTTGTCAGGCCGTCCAAAAACGGCAATCTGCTGCGTCAGCGGAATAATCCAGACCGCTTATGTATGCCAAATACACTGCGCGCCCTGGATTTTTTCGCTTCCTTGCATCTCGCCATTTTTGAACGGCCTGCGAATTTTGAATTTTTTCAGTTAGTTGTGGTGAAGCAAAAACGGCAATCAACCGGCGCAGGCCCTCGGGCCAGTCATGCACAGAGCCTTGTGCAGCGCAACCTGCGCCTTGGCGAACTGGCTGCGTTCGACCACGAACTGCATGTTGGTCTGGCGGGCGGTCTGCGAGACGGCCAGGATGTTGATCCCGTCGGTTGCCAGCGCGCTGGCCGCCTTGGCCATGATTCCGGGCTGTCCGATGTTGGAGCCGATGGCGCAGACGATGGCCACCTTCTGAAGGGTGATCTGCTCGAACCTGTCTTGCAATTCGGCGATCATCTCGGGGCGGCAGTCGCGATCATTGATGATCATGCCGATGGTGTTGGCGTTGGTGGCCTTGCTGATATAGGAAATGTCATGCTTGGCCAGCACCTGCAGGATGCGCAGGTCAAAGCCGACCTCGCCGACCATGCGCGTGTCGTGCACTTCCAGGCAGGTGACCTTCTCGGAGCCGGTCACGATCTCGACCATGGACTCGGGTGCGATGAAATCCTTGGTGATGAGCGTGCCGCTGTGGTCGGGATCAAAGGCGTTCTTGATCCGGATGGGGATATCGTTGACTTCCAGCGGTTTGGACGCCTTGGGATGGATGGCCTCCATGCCTACGTCGGCCAACTGGTCGGCCACGTCGAAGTTGGTGTTGCAGACCGGGTGGATGTTTTCCTCGCCGATGAGCACGGGGTCGCCGGAACAGAGGTGATATTCCTTGTGGATTATGGCTTCGCTCGCGCCCAGGATCACCGCGACCTTGGAGAACGTGACCTCGGAATAGCCCCGGTCGAATTCGCGCATGATGCCTTCGGTGCCCTTGGTGTAGCCGGTGGCGAAGCAGATGGTCGAGAAGGGATCGATGCCTTCGAAGCTGGCCCTGATGCGCTCGTCGATGGTCAGCTGCCTGCTGTCTTCCCAGCCGCTCAGGTCCACGAAGGTGGCATCGTAGCCGCGATTTTGCAGGATGTTGGCGGAGTTGAAGGCGCTGTGCATTTCGCCCAGGGACGCCAGCAGCTCGCGCGCCGCCAGGAACAGGGCCGTGCGTGAAACGTAGCCCGAGGCCAGCACGTTATCCATGCTGCGCAGGATGTTTATGGCCAGATCGATGTGGTCGTCGACGAACTCATTGGCGGCGGCCAAGTCGAGTCCCGCGGGCACGAAGGTCTTGTTCAGCTCGAAGAGGGTGTCGCGCAGGGCGAGCATCTTCCTGGCGTAATTTTCCTGCTGCCGGAAGAGCTGGTAAATGCCGGGCTGCCCGGTTTTCTTGTGCTCCAGCAGCTCGTTGGTGACTCCTCCGTAGGCGGAGACAATGTAGATCCGGCCAAAGATGTCGGCAGGATTGCGAAGAATGATATTGTCGATGATTTGCGGGAACCGCGACATGGATGTTCCGCCGATCTTTTCAACACGAACTTTAGCTTTCATGGACTTTCCCGGACTGAAGTGATGTTGACGGGCGCCGACGGCCAGGGCCGGCTGCTCTGGATAACCCCTGAGCGATATTGCCTAAAGTGCCAGGGCGTCAATATGAAGGGAAAAGAAAATCGATTTTCGACAACCTCTTCGTCGCCATGCCCGGCCAGTTCCTTGTTTACGCGCCGGACTTGTTTGACGCTCCCGGCCGCTACGGCTAAAAGGGCGCAAATTCGCCAACTCAAGCAGGTTCATCATGAAGCATCTTTTCCTTCTTGTCCTTCTCCTCGGTACTGTCCTGCCTGCGTCGGCAGGGGATTCTTTTCACGCCCTGGCCATGAACGGACAGCCCCGTTACCCTGCTGATTTCAGCCATTTCGACTATGTCAATCCCGACGCGCCCAAGGGCGGGCAGGTGCGACTGGCCGCGACGGGCACCTTCGACAGCTTCAACCCCTTCATCGTCAAGGGCAACTCCGCCGACGGCCTGGGACTTCTTTTCGACACCCTGACCGAACAATCCCTCGACGAGCCCTTTACCGAATACGGCCTGCTGGCCGATCGGATCGAGGTGGCCAAGGATCGCTCCTCCATGACCTTCCATCTGCGCGAAGGGGCCCTGTTTCATGACGGCACCCCGGTCACGGCGCAGGATGTGGCCTTCACCTTCAAGATCCTCGTGGAGCAGGGCAACCCCCACTACGCCCAGTATTACGCCGATGTGGAGCGGGTTCACATTGCCGATGCGCAAACCGTGACCTTTTTCTTCAAGCCGGGCAGCAGTCAGGAACTCCCGCTCATTCTTGGGCAGTTGCCGGTGCTGTCCGAAGCATCCTGGAAGGGCCGGGATTTTGCCGCTTCAAGCCTGGACATTCCCGTGGGCAGTGGTCCGTATCGCATCGGGGAATTCAAGGCCGGACAGCGCCTGACCTTCGTGCGCGATCCCGAGTATTGGGGACGGGATCTGCCGGTGAACAAGGGGCGGCACAATTTCGACACCATCATTTATGACTACTATCGCGACCTGACCGTGACCCTGGAGGCCTTCAAGGCCGGGGAGTACGATTTTCGCCAGGAATACAATTCCAAGCAGTGGGCCACGGGCTACACCGGCCCGGCGGTGAATGCCGGGCTGATCCGCACCGAGAACATTCCGCACAAGCTCTCGCAGGGCATGCAGGCCTTCGTCTTCAACACCCGCCGCGACATTTTCTCCGACCCCCTGGTGCGCAAGGCGCTCAATTTCGCCTTCGATTTCGAGTGGAGCAACAAAAGCCTCTTCTATGGCCAGTATGCCCGCTCCACGAGCTTTTTCTCCAATTCCGACATGGCTTCCTCCGGTCTGCCTTCGGAACAGGAGAAGGAGCTGCTGAAACCCCTGGACCTGCCCGAGGAAGTGAGCACCCAGGCATTCTCCCTGCCGGTCAGCGACGGCAGCGGCAACATTCGCGACAATCTTCGCGAGGCCGCGGGGCTTCTGCGTCAGGCCGGGTGGAGCGTCAAGGATGGCAAGCTGGTCAAGGACGGCAAGCCCTTCGTCTTCGAGATGCTGCTGGTGCAACCCGATTTCGAGCGCGTGGTCCTGCCTTTCCAGCGCAACCTTACGCGGCTCGGCATCACCATGAGGGTGCGCATGGTGGACACTTCGCAGTATCTGGAGCGGCTGCGCGGCTTCGATTTCGACATGATCGTGTCCAGCTTCCCGCAGTCACTGTCTCCTGGCAACGAGCAGCGCTCCTTCTGGCATTCCTCCTCGGCGGACATGCCCGGTTCGCGCAATTATTGCGGCATCAGGAACCCAGCCATCGACGCCCTGGTCGACCTGGTCATCGCCGCTCCGGATCGTGAGGCGCTCATCCTGCGCTGCAAGGCCCTGGACCGCGCCCTTTTGTGGGGCTGGTACGTCATCCCGCACTGGCACGCCACGTCCTGGCGTGTGGCCTATTGGGACAAGTTCGGGCGGCCGGAGAAGCCGGCTGATTACGGACTTGATTTTCAGTCCTGGTGGATCGACCCGGAGAAGGAACGGGGATTGGCGGACAGGCGCGGGCGGCTGGGGCTCAAGTAGGGCCTGGACATTGATCCGGCCGCCATCATGGACCGCCATGGACCATCATTGATTTGGCGAGATTGATGCATGAATCCTCGCCGTCGCGGGGATGACACAGTGGTGATGTGGGCGGCTTGCGCCAGAAGATAACTCGATTTCGAGTCGAGTTTAAAACAGTGGATCCCCGCCTTCGCGGGGATGACGCCGGGACGATGTGGGCGGCTTGCCATAAGAAAAAACCGTTCTGCCGCGCGGGCTGATACGTCATTCCCGCGCAGGCGGGAATCCATGTCTTGCAACAGAATTAACGATAAAATCCGGAACCAATGTTCACATACATTCTGCGCCGCCTGGCTCTCATCATTCCGACCTTGCTTGGCATCCTGACGCTCAATTTCTTCATTATCCAGGCCGCGCCCGGCGGGCCGGTGGAGCAGATGATCGCCCGGTTGCAGGGGCTGGACGTTGCCGCCGCCGCGCGTGTCAGCGGATCGGGGGGGGAAACGGCCGGGGCGAATGTCTCGGCCCAGGCGTCCTCCAAGTCCGCCTATCGCGGCGCCCAGGGCCTTGATCCGGACGTGGTGCTGCGCATCGAGCGCATGTACGGCTTCGACAAGCCAATGTGGGAGCGTTACGTCCAGATGCTGAAGAACTACGCCACGTTCGATCTGGGCGAGAGTTTTTTTCGCAGCAAGGGCGTGCTTGAACTCATCGGCGAAAAGATCCCCGTGTCCCTGTCGCTCGGGCTGTGGAGCACGCTCATCATCTACACCCTGTCCATCCCGCTCGGCATCATGAAGGCCGTGCGCCACGGTTCGCGCTTCGACATCTGGACCAGCACGTTCATGATCGTGGGCAACGCCATTCCGGTTTTTCTGTTCGCCATCCTGCTCGTGGTCCTGTTCGCAGGCGGCAGCTACCTGAACTGGTTCCCCCTGCGCGGCCTGACCTCTCCGGGCTGGGACGATTTTTCACTCCTGGACAAGATCCTGGACTATTTCTGGCATCTGGCCCTGCCCGTCACGGCCATGGTCATCGGCGGCTTCGCGACCCTGACCATGCTGACCAAGAACTCCTTCCTGGACGAGGTCGGCAAGCAGTACGTGACCACGGCCCGCGCCAAGGGCCAGACCGAAGGGCGCATCCTGTACCGTCACGTCTTCCGCAACGCCATGCTGCTCATCATCGCCGGCTTCCCCGCGGCCTTCATTTCCATGTTCTTCACGGGCTCGCTCCTGATCGAGGTCATCTTCTCCCTGGACGGCCTGGGCCTCCTGGGCTTCGAGGCGACCATCAACCGGGACTACCCGGTCATGTTCGGGTCCCTCTACATTTTCACCCTGATCGGCCTTTTCACCAAGCTGCTCTCTGATCTGACCTACATGCTGGTCGATCCGCGCATCGATTTCGGCGCACGGGAGGAGCGATGAACCCCATCACCCGTCGCAGGCTGCGCGCCTTTCGCGCCAACGGCCGTGCGTTCTGGTCCCTGTGGATCTTTCTGTTCCTGTTTCTCTCAAGCCTCGGGGCGGAATTCATAGCCAACGACAAGCCGCTCTTGGTCTACTATGACGGGGGCTTCTACGCCCCGGTCTTCAAGGCCTATCCCGAAACGGTTTTCGGCGGCGATTTCGAGACCCAGACCGTGTACCGCGATCCCTACGTGCAGGAACTGATACAGGCCAAGGGCTGGATGCTCTGGCCTCCGGTGCGTTACAGCTACCGGACCATCAACTACGACCTGCCCGTGCCCGCCCCGGCTCCGCCCTCGCGCGAGAACCTGCTCGGAACCGACGATCAGGGGCGTGACGTGCTGGCGCGCATCATCTACGCGGTGCGCCTGTCCGTGCTCTTCGGCCTGGCGCTGACCCTGGGCAGTTCCGTGGTTGGGGTCTGCGTGGGCGCCATGCAGGGCTATTACGGCGGGATCATCGATCTGGCCGGACAGCGCTTTCTGGAAATCTGGTCCGGCATGCCCGCGCTCTTCATCCTGATCATCCTGGCCTCCATGGTCGCGCCCGGGTTCTGGTGGCTTTTGGCCGTGACCATGCTTTTTTCATGGATGAGCCTGGTCGACGTGGTGCGGGCCGAGTTCCTGCGCGGCCGCAATCTCGAATACGTGCGCGCGGCCAAGGCCCTTGGGCTGCCGGACCGGGTCATCATGTTTCGCCACATTCTGCCCAACGCCATGATCGCGACCGTGACCTTCATGCCCTTCATCGTCAGCGGGTCCATCACCACGCTGACCTCGCTCGATTTTCTGGGTTTCGGCCTGCCGCCGGGTTCGCCGTCCCTGGGCGAACTGCTGGCCCAGGGCAAGAACAATCTTCAGGCCCCTTGGCTTGGTCTGTCGGCCTTCATGGTCCTGGGCACGATCCTGAGCCTTTTGGTTTTTATCGGAGAAGGAGTGCGCGATGCCTTTGATCCACGCCACGGAAGCTAGCCGGATGGCGTCCGCTCCGGGACCCGGCACACGGGGCGAAGCCCTCCTGGCCATCCGCGACCTGAGCGTGGATTTTTCCGTTGAAGGGCGGACCATCGCGGCCGTGCAGGGTGCCAGCCTGTCCGTGTATCCGGGAAAGACTTGCGCCCTGGTGGGCGAGAGCGGCTCCGGCAAGTCTGTCACCGCCCTGTCGATTCTGCGCCTGCTCCCGGCCCGGATCGCGCGCACGAGCGGTGAAATCCTGTTCGAAGGCCGCGACATGCTGCGCCTTGACGAAAAGTCCCTGCGCGAGGTGCGCGGCGGGCGCGTGGGCATGATCTTCCAGGAGCCCATGACCTCGCTCAATCCGCTGCACCCCATCGGCCGCCAGATCGCCGAAAACGTGATCCTGCACCAGCCCGGGGCCGATGCGCAAAAGCGCACTCTCGAACTGCTTGAACTGGTCGGCATCCCGGACGCGGCTTCGCGTCTTTCGAGTTTTCCTCACCAGTTATCCGGTGGACAGCGCCAGCGGGTCATGATCGCCATGGCCCTGGCCAACGACCCGGTCCTGCTGATCGCCGACGAACCGACCACCGCCCTGGACGTGACCATCCAGGCCCAGGTGCTGGAACTCCTGAAAGACCTGCAAAAACGCCTGAACATGGCCATCCTGCTCATCTCCCATGATCTGGGCGTGGTCCGTCACATGGCCGACGAGGTGCATGTCATGCGCGAGGGCAGGATCGTGGAGAGCGGGACGCGGGACGAAATCTTCCAGAATCCCGGCCATGCCTACACGAAAACCCTGTTGACCAGCACCCCGTCAGGCAGGCCGGGCCCCCTGGCCGCGGACGCGCCGACCCTGATCGAGGCCCGGGGAGTGCGGGTCTGGTTTCCGCAGGGCAAGACCCTGCTTGGCCGTCCCAAGAGCTACATCAAGGCCGTGACCGACGCGGACCTCTCCATTCGCCAGGGCGAATCCCTCGGCGTGGTCGGCGAGAGCGGATCGGGCAAGACCACCCTGGGCCTGGCCCTGCTGCGCCTGCAGTCCTGCCGGGGCGAGGTGGATTTCGACGGGCAGCGGATCTCGGACATGCGCGAAGGACGGATCCGTTCCCTGCGCCGCAATTTTCAGATCGTGTTCCAGGACCCCTATGGCAGCCTCAGCCCGCGCATGACCGTCGGTCAGATCGTGGCCGAAGGCCTGGATGCGCACCGTCTGGCCGTGGGAGAGGAACGCCGGGAGCGCATCGCACAGATACTTGAAGCCGTGGACCTTGACCCCGGTGCCATGCATCGCTATCCGCACGAGTTTTCCGGCGGCCAGCGTCAGCGCATCTCCATTGCCCGGGCGCTCATTCTGCGGCCCAAATTCGTGGTGCTGGACGAGCCGACCTCGGCCCTGGACCGCACGGTGCAGTTTCAGATCGTGGAGCTGCTGCGCAATCTGCAGGACCGCTTCGGCCTGACCTACATGTTCATCACCCATGACCTGGCCCTGGTCCGGGCCCTGTGTCACCGCATCGTCATCATGAAGGACGGGAGCATCGTGGAACAGGGGCAGACCGACACCATTTTCGCAAGTCCGGTCCAGGAATATACCCGCACCCTGCTGGCCGCCGCCCTGGAATAAGGCATGAAACACGCGCAAAAATTCCTCTCTCCGGCATTTCTTCCGGTCTATTTCTTCATCGCGACCATCCTGCTCGGCGGGGTGCTGCTGCATCTGCCCATTTCGCTGAACGGAACGCAGCTGGGCTGGGTCGACGCCATGTTCACCTCCGTGTCCGCCACCTGCGTGACCGGGCTCATCGTCGTGGATACGGGGACCATGTTCTCAAAGTTCGGCCTGACCGTCATTGCCTTGCTCATTCAGATCGGCGGCCTTGGAGTCATGACGTACACCAGCCTCGTTTTCTATCTGTGGCGACGGCGCGTTTCGCTGACCGACCGCATCGCCGTGGGCCAGTCCCTGCAGGGGGACCCGTCGTTCAATCTGGGGCGTTTTCTGGTACGCCTTTTCCTGGTTTGTTTTGGCATCGAGGCTGTCGGAGCCATCATTTTTTATTCCCTCGGCCTTGGCGAGGTGGATTGGTTCAGCTCCTTTTTTCATTCCGTGTCCGCCTTCTGCAACGCGGGGTTCAGCCTCTATCCGGACAGCCTGATGCGTTTCTCCGGGAACCTGCCCATAAATCTGCTCTTCATGCTCCTCATTTTTTTGGGCGGGATCGGCTTCCACGTTCTGGTCGAACTTCCCGGATTTCTGGGCTCCGCCTTCAAGGCCCGCCGGATGCGGGACACGCTGAGCTGGCAGAGTTCGCTGGTCATCCGTACCAGCCTGTGGCTGATCCTCATCGGGTGGGTGGTGTTTTTTCTCATCGAGCAGAGGCAGGACGGACTGTTCACGGCGCTGCTGCAGAGCCTTTTTCAGTCCGTCACGGCCCGCACGGCCGGGTTCAACACCATGGACATCGGGATCATGACCGACACGTCGCTCTTCATCATGATTCTGCTCATGGTCATCGGCGGTTCTCCGGGCTCATGCGCGGGAGGCATCAAGACCACGACCCTGCGCGTGCTCCTCGGCTTTGCCGTTTCCCAGATCAAGGGCCGCGACCAAGTGGTGGTGGATCGCTGCGGCATTGACGCCCCCACCGTGAACAAGGCCATGACCCTCGTGATTTTCGCCTTTGTCCTCATAATGTGCTCCGTCTTTGTGCTCACCGTGACCGAAGGGGCAAACCTGCCGCATCAGATTGTGCGAGGAAAATTCATGGAACTCTTTTTCGAGGCGGCTTCGGCATTCGGTACCGTTGGCCTGAGCACCGGGCTCACGCCGACTCTTTCGACCCCGGGTAAATTCGTCATCATGATGCTCATGTTCGTCGGCAGGCTCGGTCCCATCGTCTTCTTGACCATGCTTCAGGCATGGCAGACGAGGGAACGCTATCGCCGCGCGGAGAAGAGCATGCTCATAGGCTAGGAGGTTTTCATGGCTCGCAGGGAATTTGGCGTCGTTGGTCTGGGCAAGTTCGGCCTGAGTCTGGCAAAGTCCTTGATGGCGCATGGCCAGACGGTTGTCGGAGTCGATAGCGACCCGGAGAAGGTCAAGGCGGCTTCGGAGGTCCTGACCCAGGCCTACCAGGCCGAGGCGGTGGACAAGGTCGCCCTGGAACAGCTCGGCCTGGGCGAACTGCCGTCGGTCATCGTCAGCACGGGACACTCCATGGAGGCGAGTATCCTCATCACGCTGTTTCTGAAGGAGCTCGGCTGCAAGAGCGTGACGGTCAAGGCCATGAGTCGCGACCACGAGAAAGTGCTCATCAAGGTCGGAGCCGACGCGGTCATCTTCCCCGAGCGCTACGCCGCCGAACAGTTGGCGGCCAAGCTCGCCGTGCCGGGCCTCATCGACTATCTGCCCCTGGGCACCAATGTCATCCTCAAGGAGATCATTGTGGAGGATTGGGCCGGCAAGACGCTGCGCGAGCTTGACCTGACCAATACCATCGGCATCCAGGTGGTGGCCGTGAAGCGGCTTGAGGAGAAGCAGTTCGTGTTCGTGCCCAAGGCCGACGAGCCGTTGCAGAAGGGCGATGTACTGGCTGTCATCGGACACGGGGAAGAGCTTTTGGACCTGGATTCCTGATGGGAGGGCGCAGGTGATGGAAGAGGCGGACGCGATGGGCGCGATGGACAGAATGGACGAAATGGACGGGTGACATGGCGCGAGTACAGATTGAGTTGCCGCGGTCCTGGTTTTTCCGGACCCGGCTTTCCGTGCGGGTGACCGACGTGAATTATGGCGGACATCTGGGCAACGACCGGGTGCTGGGGCTGGCGCACGAGGCGCGGGTGCGGTGGCTGGCGTCCTGCGGCCTGTCCGAAAAGGACGTGGGCGGAGTGGGGCTCATCATGGCCGATGCGGCCCTGGTTTTCCGGGGCGAGGCATTTCTGGGCGATGAATTGGATGTGGCTGTCGGCGCCATCGAGGTGCGGCGTTCGAGCTTTGATCTTGTCTATCTTTTGGCCCGTCCCGCCGATGCGGTCGAGATCGCCCTGGTCAAGACCGGCATGGTCTGTTTCGATTACTCCTTACGCAAGGTCTCCCGTCTGCCCCAGGGATTGCTCCGATGCCTGGGGAGTGACGCCTGATGCAGTGCAGGATCGCCCACAAGCTCTTTCTGACCGACATCCCGGAGCCCATCAAGAACCAGGTCATGGCCGAGCTGACCCTGGAAAATCCCAAGTGGCTCGAAAACCTGAAGATGGGGCGCACCAACTACAAGGTCTCCCGGCATCTGAAGTTCTATTCCACACGCACGAACGGAGGGCTCATCCTGCCGCGCGGCTATGGCGGCCGGTTGGCGAGGATCTGCGCGGAGCATGGCGAGGCCGTGGAGTACAAGGACGAACGGCGCAGCCTGCCGGAGGTGGACTTCACCTTTGGCGGAGAACTGCGCCCCTATCAGGACGCCGCCTGCCAGGCCATGCTCAGGCGTCGTTTCGGGACTCTGTGCGCGCCCACGGGAGCGGGCAAGACCGTGTGCGGCCTGGCGCTCATCGCCAAGCGCCGCCAGCCCGCGCTGATCGTCGTGCACACCCGGGACCTGGCCATGCAGTGGGTGGAGCGCATCGAGCAGTTTCTGGACATCCCGGCCCGCAAGGTGGGCATGATCGGTAGCGGCAGGAGCACCGTTGGCGAGGCCGTGACCGTCGCCACCGTGCAATCCGTGTACAGCCGGGCCAAGGATCTCAAAAAACGCGTCGGCCACATCATCGTCGACGAATGCCACCGCGCCCCCAGCCGCACCTTCACTACGGCGGTGACCGCCTTCGACTGCGCCTATTCTCTTGGCCTCTCGGCCACTCCCTACCGGCGCGACGGCCTGACGCAGCTCATCTTCTGGCATCTGGGCGAAATGCACGCCCGCATCGACAGCGATGACCTGATGGACAGCGGGGCCATAATGCGGCCGGAAATCTGCATCCGGCCCACGGCCTTCGTGTGCGAGCGCGACCCCACCGAGGAGTACGGCCTCATCATCGCCGACCTGACCGAGGACGTCGCGCGCAACTGCCAGATCGTGGATGAGGTGGCCGCCGAGATCGCGTCCGGGCGCGGAGTCAGCCTGGTACTGTCCGACCGCAAGTGGCATTGCCGGGTGCTGCAGGAGCTTCTTCAGGAGCGTCACGGAATCAGCGCGCCGGTCCTGACCGGCGACACGCCCCTGCCGGAACGCAAGCGGTTGGTGGAGCAGATCCAGTCGAACCGGATCAGCGCGGTCTTTGCCACGGGCCAGCTCATCGGCGAAGGCTTCGACGCCAGCAACCTGACCTCCCTGTTTCTGGCGACGCCCATCAAGTTCAGCGGCCGCCTGATCCAGTATCTGGGCCGGGTGCTGCGTCCGGCAAGCGGAAAAGCTCAACCAAAGGTTTATGATTTTGTGGACGAGAAGGTCGGCGTGCTCAATGCGGCCGCCCGGGCGCGGGCGGAGGTTTATGCCGGTATTGGAAGCTAGGCAGTCGGGAATTACCCCTTGAAGAAGCGATCCGCCAGGGTCGTCATGTAGAAGATCTCGAATTCGATCATGTCCGTGTCTTCCCGGCGCAGCCATTCCGCCAGCCAGGCCGTGCGCAGGGCCAGGGTCCAGGTTGGCAGGTGCGGTTCCAGCGTGCCGTCCAGCAGGCCGCAGGAGCGCAGGGTGTCCAGAAAGGCGGTGATGAAGGGGCCGTCCAGCGCGTTTTCGTCTTCACTGCCGACGCAGCCAAGGATCAGGGCCATGTCGTGCAGGACGCATTTGGGTCCGCAGAATTCCCAGTCGATGGCCGCCAGGATGCGGTCCTTTCCCCAGATCATGTTCAAAGGGTGCGGGTCGCCGTGGCAGAAGGCCACGGGCAGGCTTGGGCACGCTTCAAGTCTCCTCTCGACGAGAGCGAAGACGGGGCGGAGTTGTGCGTGCGCTTTTGGATGCAATCTTCTGGCGTCGTCAACGATCCTCAAGACATAAGCGCGCAGGTCGAAGGGCTCTTCGTCAGCGGCCAGATCCCGGCTTGCCTGACGCAGGTCGCGCAGAAAGTCGGCCATGGCCCTGCCGCGCCATGCGTCCCGCCAGTAACTGTCCCTGTCCGGTTCAATCCCGTTCAGAAAAGGCGTCAATTGCCAATGGCGAGCGCCTGCATGCTGCACAGTGTCCCCGTCAAGCCCTGCCAGAGGCGCGCTGGCGGGCAATCCCCTGGCCGCCAGATGGGTGATGCGTCCGGCGACCACCCTTTTGCGCGGCAGTGTTCGGGAGTCCAGTTCTTCAAGGAAATGAAGCGAGTCTCCGGCGTCCACCACGACACGGTACAGGCAGCGCTCAGGGCTGCCCTGGATGCGGATTTGGGGATGAATGCCGGTGAAAGGCAGTCCCCAGCGGCTCAGGATGTCGCGCAGTAGTTCGTGGGATGGATGCATGGCGGGTGTGCGAGGAAGCGGCGCTTCACCACTTGCGGTTCACGTAGCGGATGACGAAGAAGGCCAGGACGGCGATGACCACGGCCATGGCCGCCAGCAGTCCGAAGATGTCCGTATTCTTGCCTACGAAGCGCAGCGCGCCCATGGTCAGCACGCCGACCACGCCGCCGATCCAGAGCAGGATGGATTGTTTTTTCATTTCGCCCTCCGGGATTCAAGAAAGGGCGGGACACCCGGGTGTTCCGCCCCTTCGATATCCAAGGTTGCCTAGTGTTCGGCCGGCTGATTGGTCAGGCCGAGGTGGTCCAGCAGGTGGAAGATCATGGACAAGGCCATGCCCACCACCGTGCCCAGGGCCATGCCCTTGAGCTGCACCGTGCCGATGTGCAGGGCCGTGCCGCTCAGGCCCACGATGAGCACCACGGCGGTCAGGATCAGGTTGGCGGGTTTGGAGTAGTCGACCTTGGCTTCGACCAGCATGCGGATGCCCGAGGCGGCGATGACGCCAAACAGCAGGATGCAGATGCCGCCCATGACCGGAGTGGGGATGGACTGGATGAAGGCCGAGAGCTTGCCGATAAAGGCCAGACAGATGGAGATGACCGCCGCTCCGCCGATGACCCACACGGAGTAGACGCGGGTGATGGCCATGACGCCGATGTTCTCGCCGTATGTGGTCACGGGCACGGAGCCCATGAAGCCCGACAGGGTGGTGGCGATGCCGTCGCCGAGCAGCGAGCGGTGCAGGCCGGGATCCTTGACCAGATCGCGGCCGATGATGTTGCCGGTGACGACCAGATGGCCGATGTGCTCGGAGATGACCACCAGCGAGGCCGGGATGATGATCAGGATCATGTTGATGTCGAACTTGGGCAGGTACACGGTCGGGAAGGAGATGACCGGGGCCGTGGCGATGGTCGCGAAATCGACCATGCCCATGCTGATGGCCACCGCATAGCCCACGATGATGCCGACCAGGACCGGGATGACCGCCATGAAACCGCGAAACACGATGGACCCGAAGGCGACGACCAGCAGGGTGACCATGGAGACGATGATGGCGTCCATGTTATAGGCCCCGGAATCGTCGGGCATGATGCCGGCCATGCCCGTGGCCACACCGGCCAGTTCCAGACCGATGAGGGCGACGATGGGGCCCATGGTGGCCGGGGGAAGCACGATCTTGATCCAGTCGGATCCGAAGCGGCCGATGATCAGCGCCACGGTGCAGAAGATCAGGCCCGAGGCGATGAAGCCGCCCAGCGCGTAGGAGTAATTACCTCCCCACAGGGCCTGGTCGGCGCCGAGAACGACAAAGACCGGAGACAGAAACGCGAAGCTCGAACCCAGAAACGCGGGTGCCTTGCCCTTGCAGATGAACAGGTAAATGAGCGTTCCGATGCCGTTCATGAGGAGCACGATGGCCGGATCGATCTTGAACAGGGTCGGAACCAGCACCGACGCGCCGAACATGGCGAAAAGATGCTGAAGACTTAACGGAAAGCCTTGAAGTAATGGAACTTTTTCGTCAACCTGGATAATTCTTCTGCTCATGCGTTTCTCCCTTCGAAAATGATGTGTAGCAAGGCCAAATGGGCCCGTCCCGCGCACATGCCGGATGGGGTCCGCCGTGCAAACCCCAAAACTGCAATGTCCTACAAGCAGGGGGCGGCGTGGTCAAGAAAGGTTGTTGGACGGGGTGGGTCAGGAACCCTGGGAGGAGAGGATTTTTTCGATCACGGCCTGTGCGTGGCCATGCGGATTGCGCAGGTCGGCGATGCGGCCGATGACCCCGTGAACGGGCAGCCCGGAGAAGCTTTCGATGGCCGAGCTGTTTTCGGCCCGGTCAAGCTCCGGAACGGCGTCCGTTGGATCGGTCAGGACCACGCCCAGGCAAGCGGCCTTGCGGGCCTTCATGGCTTCCAGGGTCAGCAGGGTGTGATTGATGGTTCCCAGACCGGCGCGGCCGACCACGAGCAGGGAGGCTCCTGCCTGCATGGCCAGATCGAGCATGGTTTTTTGTGCCGTTATCGGCACCATGAGGCCGCCCGCGCCTTCCACAACCGTGATCTCGTGGCGGGTGGCGTGAGCGGCAATGAAACGGCACAGGGCGACGAAATCCACGGGATCACCCGCTAAAAGGGGGGCCTTGGGCAAGGGGCGGCAGGAATGGATGCAGTCCGAGGGCGTCCTGCCCCCCGGCAGACCGCCGGGCAGCAGGTCGTGCACGAAGGAAGCGTCGGAGTCCTGTCCGGGATCGGTACAACCCGTCTGCACGGGCTTCAGGTACACGGCGTCGCGGGCGGCCAGGGCGCGCATGACGAGCAGGCTGACCACGGTCTTGCCCACATCCGTGTCCGTGCCGGTGATGAAGATGATCCTGCCGGAGCTCATGCCTCGTCCTCCTTGTGCAGCGCGCTTGAGAGAGCGTCGCGCAGCCGCGATATGTCGTCCGCGCGGTGCTCGGCGGTCAGACAGACCCGCAGCATGGCCTGTCCCAGGGGCACGGTGGGGTAGCGGGCCGCGAAGACCAGAATTCCCGCTTCACGCAGGGCCGTGGCCAGGCGCCGGCAGCGGTTCTCGTCGCCGATTTCCAGCGCCAGGATGTGCGCAGCTCCGCGAACCTGCAGGCCCGCTTGCGGCAGCTCCTTGCGGGCCAGATTCCCGAGCAGGCGCAGGTGCTCGCGCTGGGCCTCCGACTGGCCGACCCGGTCGAGCATGGCCAGGACCATCTCCCCGTGCCAGGGCGGCAGGGAAGTGGTGTAGATGAAGCCCTGCCCGAAATGGATCAGATGCTCGCGCACGGCCCGGGGGCAGAGGATGAACGCCCCGAACATTCCAAAGGCCTTGCCCAGCGTGCCCACGGCCACATCGGCCACTGCGCGGCCCAGCCCCCGCCCGCCGGGGCCCAGCACGCCGAAGGCATGCGCTTCGTCCACGATGCACAGAAAACCGTTTTCACTCTTGAGCTCTTGAAGTGCCGCAAAGTCCGGGCTGTCACCGTCCATGCTGAACAGCGATTCGGTCAGCACGGCCTGGGCCGGGTGCGCCATGAGCAATTTGCGCAGATGGCTCATGCGGTTGTGGCGGAAGGTGTGGAACTGCGCCCGGCTGTGCCGCACCCCAGCCACGGTGCTGGTATGGGCGCGCTTGTCGAGCAGGAGCGTGTCCCTTTCGGAAAAGAGCGTGGAGATGAGCGTGAGGTTGGCCAGGAATCCACTGCCGAGGATCAGGCAGGATTCATATCCGAAATAGTCGGCCAGGGCCTGCTCGGCGTCCAGGGTGGAACGGGTCGTACCCGTGACCAGGCGCGAGGCGCCGCTGCCGCTGCCAGAGCGTCGGCACAGCTGCGCCAGAGTTTCGGCCAGCTCCGGGTCCTGGGCCAGTCCAAGAAAATCGTTGGAGGAGAAATTGAGATACGCGCGGTCGCCCATGACCACGCTGGCGCCCTCTCGTCCGGTCACGGGCAGAAGCTCGCGGCCGAGACCGGCCTGGCGGCGGGCTTCGGTCTCGTTTTTCAGGCGCTCTAGGAAATTGTGCTCAGGCATGCGAAACGACTTTGAAAAAAGGTGTCCGGGGAGTCGGAGGCGGCATTCATCCCGATGAGAATCCGGCAGGCCGGACCGTCATCCACTGTCACTGCGTAGCTCGCGCCGGCCTTGGTCCTGGCGGTGATGTCGGCCCGGATGGTCAGGGGCTTTGCGCCAAGGCCCGGAGCATAGAGGAGGTCGGCCACGGACACAAGATAGGCCTGGATCCTGAAATCGTGCAGGTACCGCAGATGCATGCCGCAGGTCTGGGCCATGGCCTCAAGGGCCAGGTACGGCGGCAGGGAGTTGGTGCGGGTCACGATTTGCCGTGCATCGCAGGACAGGATGGACTCCAGGGCCCTTGAGGGGTCGAAAGCACAAAAGTCTAGATCCACGGCCGCACCCCCAGGCAGGCGTTTTGCCCTCCGAAGCCGAAGCTTTGCAACAGAAGGCCCCGGGGGTTGCGCTGCAAGGGTTCGCGCAGCAGGGGCAGGTCGTCCCGGCAAGGGTTTTCAAGCCCGGCGATGGCCGGAAAGTGTCCCTGGGCGGCGCAAACAAGGCCGAGCGCAAGCTCAGCGCAGCCGCAGGCCGCCGCCAGATGGCCGATCCTGGACTTGAAGGCCGTGATGCCCATGGCCCGGGGCGCTGTCCGGGCCAGAATCTCCCCCTCCACCGAGTCATTCAGGACCGTGCCCGTGCCATGCGCAAGGACAAAGAGGTCATCGGCGCCAAGCGTTTCCAGGCAGCGCAGCACGGCGGTGCCGGCCGCTTGCCCGGCGGGGTCGGGGCCGGTCAGGCTCCCTCCGTCCAGGGAAGAGGAGGCGCTGACGATCTCGGCCAGAATCCGGGCTCCGCGAGCCTCGGCATGTTCCAGACACTCCAGCGCGAAGACCGCGCCGCCTTCGCCGATGGCAAAACCGCAGCGGTCCCGGTCGAAGGGCCTGCAGGCCAGTTCCGGGCGATCGAAGCCCGTGGCCAGGACTCCGGCCTGTTTGTAGGCGCGAACTCCCTCCACGGAGAGGCGGGAGTCTCCACCGCCGGCCAGGGCCACGTCCGCAAGTCCCGTCGCCACGGCGCGAAAGGCCTGCCCCAGCGCCTGGGTCGAAGCCGCGCAGGCGGTCAGGATGGTCAGGTTTTCTCCGTGCATGCCCAGCATTTCGGCCATGACCGAGGACACGGTATTGGGCAGATAATCCAGAAGCCACAAGGCCTTGTCGTCCCGTGGGCGGGCCTGCAGATTTGGGCCGAGGCCCAGAAAAAGTCCGGCCTGACCCAGTTCGTTGGGGCCGAGCCCGGCGTCGTCCACGGCCCTGACGGCGGCGGCCAGGCAGAGCTGCTGGCCCCGGGTCAGATAGCGGGCGTTCTTGCAGCGGCTGACATGGGCCTTGAGATCAAAATCGGGGACCGGGCAGACCGCGACCTCCGGATCTGCCACGGAGCGAAGAAAAGGGCCGTGCGGCCGTTGCAGGGCGGAGAAGACCTCTGCCCTGTTCGAGCCGAGCGGCAGCACGAAGCCGCTGCCGGTGATCACCACCCGGCGCGCGCCGTTCATCTCAGTTTCCTGCCGTGGCGGCCGGGAAGGCCTGGGCATAGGCCACCAGATCGCGCACCTGCAGCACCGGTCCGGCGGCCAGGTCGTCCAGGATTTCCTGTAGGCGGGTTTCGGGCAGATAGGGGTATGCCGACTCGAGGGCCGACAGGGCACCTAAGTTGTCGCGCTTGGCCCGGTTCAGGATGATGCGCACGTTCTTGAGAAAAAGCAGGTCGTCGTCCACGGCGATGCCCAGCCTGTGCTGCATGGCCACTCCGATCTCAAGCAGGTCGATGGATTCGGCCTTGAGAGTGCGGATGACATAGGTCTCGGGGGTGATCTCCGCCGGGTCCAGGTCCAGGATTTCGGCCAGAATGGAACAGATGGTCGGGAAGTGATTCATGCGTATTTTTGCGCCGTCAGTCCGGCGTCCATGGTAATGGTTGTGCAGGTCAGGGCCAGGGCCTGATCGGAGAGCAGGAACAGCAGCGTGCCCGCCGCCTGGTCCACGGTCACGATTTTTCGTGACAGGTCTTGCCGCCTGTTTTCCCTGTCCAGGAAACGCTCCCCGCGCCCCGCATCGACAAGGCCAAGACGAAGGCTCAGGCTCGTAATGCCGCGCGGGCCCAGTTCCAGGGCCAGGCTTTGGTACAGTCCCTCGGCCGATCTCTTGGCCGCGCAGTAAAATCCCTGACCGGGAGCGGGCATGGCGGCGGCGGTGGAAGAAAGATGCACGAGGCGACCGAAACGGCGCGCCAGCATGGACCGGGTAACCGCCTTGAGCAGGAGCAGTCGGTTGGCGATGTTGGCCTGGAAATAGGCGTCCATGTCGGTTTCGCCTGACGCCGCCAGGAGCACTTCGTGGTCGGCATGGGCAAGATCGACCAGATAATCCACCCCGGTTTGAAGCAGGGGGGCAAGGGTGGCCTGGCTGGCCTTGTCGCCGAGGTCCAGCCACGGACTCTTGCCCGTCAGTTCCGGAAATTTGCGGTATATGGCGGCTTTTCCGTCTTCCGAGGCATGCGTCGGGATGACGGCCAGGCCTTCCTCCAGCAGCAGGCCGGTCAGGGCCAGGCCGATGGAGCAGCCGCCTCCGAGGACAAGGACTGTCTTGCCGTGAAAGTCGAGCTTCATGCGGTGATCCTGCCTTGGGCGAAAATCGTGTCCTCGCGGCTCAGGGTGCACAGATACGTTCCCCCTTCGTCCTCTATGCCCAACGCGTACTCCCCGGGGGAGGCGAAGCGGGAAAAGGAGAAACGGCGGATGTGAAGCGGTCCCTTGTGCCCAAGAAAGCTTGAAATGGCCTGCAGGCAAAGGCCCGTGACGAGCGAACCGGGCACCACGGGATTGCCGGGAAAATGTCCGTTGAAACAGCTGTCGGCCGGATCAAAGGAAACCGACATCTGCAGCGGATCGCGCGAGACGAGACTCAAATCCATGCGCCCTGCTCCAGCATTTTGAGATCCGCGTCCAGATCGCGCCCCTTTGTGGTCAGGTAGTTGCCGATCATCATGCCGTTGGCTCCGGCCAGGGGCAGCCAGGACTGATAGTCGCCCAAGACCCGCTCCCGGCCACCGGCGATGGTGATGCTTGCTTTTGGGAGCATGAAGCGAAACAGGGCCACGGATTTGAGGGCGTCGTGCACGGACAGGAGCGGACTGTCCTGAAGGGGTGTGCCCGCGATGGGCGACAGGAAATTGAGCGGCACCGTATCCACGTCCAGTTCGGCCAGGGTGGCGGCCAGTTCGACGCGCTGCGCCCATGACTCGCCAAGGCCGAGGATGCCGCCCGAGCAGATGCGCAGTCCGTGCTCTTTGGCCAGGCGGATGGTGGCGATGTCCTCGTCGTAGGAGTGGGTCGTGCAGATGGACGGGAAGTGGGAGCGGGCCGTTTCCAGATTGTGATGGTAGCGGGTCAGTCCGGCCCTCGTCAGACGGCGCGCGTAGTCCGGGTTCAGGAGCCCGAGGGAGGCGCTGAGCTGAAGCGAGGTCCGGGATTTGAGAGCGTCGATGCAGGCGGCGATGCGGTCGATTTCGTCGATGGAGAGCATCAGCCCGCTGGTCACCAGCGAATAGCAGGCGGCTCCGGCCTGGTGCATGGCCAGCCCGCGGTCGATGAGCTCCTCCAGCGGGAGCAGCGCATGGGTCGGGCTGTCCGTATCGTAATGTCCGCTTTGAGCGCAGAATCTGCAATCCTGGGAACAGGTCCCGGATTTGGCGTTGGTGATGGAGCAGGTGAAAGGGCGATGCCCCATGGCCCGGGTGATGGCGTTCGCCGCGAACAGAAGTTCGGTGGTGTGCCCGCTTTCAAGATCGGCCAGCAGATTCCCCTGCTCTTCGCTCAAGGGTTTGCCGTCGAGGATCTGGCTGGAAAGACGTGTAATCAGTGGATGCAGCATGGTTTTCCTGTGAAAGGGGCATTAGTCGCGGGGTCTGGGCGTTGTCAAATTCCAGTGTGTTTTTTCAGCGTCAATCCGAAGAGCCTTTTGACCTCGCAACCCGATTAGGCTACCGATCACCCGTTATGAATGCAAAGAAAAATTCCGATCCCACGCCCATGGACCATGCCTCCGTGCAGTGGTTGGCTACCTCCCTGGACAGCCAGCATCCGGCCGATACCGCCGATGAGCTGGAAAACCTGTCTCTGGCGGAACAGCTTGAATACATTCAGGAAATGGACGTGGAGGACGCTTCGGAGTCCATCACCGAAATGGAGCGTCATGATCGCAATGCGCTCATGACCCAGCTTTCGCCGGATTTTGCCGCCGCCATTCTGGAAGCCATGTCGCCGGACGACGCGGCCGACATTCTCGAAGATCTCGACGTCTCCATCCGCGCCCGCATCTTCAAGAAACTGGAGCGCGAGGACGCCGAGGAAATCTCGGACCTGCTGCAGTTCGACCCGGATTCGGCCGGCGGCGTCATGAACACCGAAATCCTGGCCCTGGACCACTCCATGAATGCGCAGCAGGCCATCAACCTGATACGCGACCGGGTCGAGGAAACCGAAATTCCCTACTATGCCTACATAGTCGACGAGTTCCGGCATCTCAGGGGCGTCCTGTCCCTGCGGGATCTTCTTTTGAGTCCCGGCCGGACGCTGCTTAAAGAGCTGCTGCACGAGCAGAACCTTATTTACGTATCCTTCGACGTGGACAAGGAAGAGGTCGCACGTCTCATCAGCCGCTACAATTTTCTGGCCCTTCCGGTCGTGGACCACGAGCAGCGCCTTCTGGGCATGGTCACCGTCGATGACGTCATCGACATCATCCAGGAGGAGGCCAGCGAGGACATGCAGTCCATGGTCGGCGCGGGTCGGGACGAAACCGTGGTTTCGCCGTGGACCTACTCCCTGCGCATGCGCCTGCCCTGGCTCATTCTCAATGTGCTCAATTCCGCCGTGTCCGCCTATGTGGTGCATCTATTCGAAGGGACCATCGCGCAGATGGCCATTCTGGCCGCGCTCATGCCCATCGTCGCCAACCAGGCCGGAAATACGGGGCAGCAGGCCCTGGCGGTCATGATCCGGCAGTTGGCCATGGAGCGGTTCAACCGCAAGAAGAGCTGGGTGGCGGTGTTGCGTGAAGCCAAGATCGGAACGGCCAACGGGCTCATTGTCGGCGCGCTGGTTTTTTTCGGCCTCTTCATCTGGACGCACAACCTCGGCCTGGCCGTGGTCATGGCCGTGGCCCTGGGGCTCGACATGCTCCTCGGCGCCGTGGCCGGAGCGTCCATACCCCTCATACTCAAGGAACTTGGACGCGATCCGGCCCAGGCTTCAAGCATCTTCCTGACGACCTTGACGGACAGCATCGGCTTTTTCACCTTTCTGGGGCTGGCCGCCGTTTTTCTTTTCTAGAAGGGAGCGGGGCTATCAGACTTTTGAAAAGATCAAATTTGCAGGCCGCTTGAAAATTGGCGAGATGCAAGGAAGCGAAAAAGCCAGGATGCGCAGTGCATTATGCATACATAAGCGGTCTGGCTTTTTTCGCTGACACGGCAGCTCTGCGTTTTGGGGCGGCCTGCTAGTCTTCCGGCTCCACGGCATCCATCAGATCGATGGTCAGCCGCAGGAAGTCGGCTTCGGTGATGATTCCGCAGAGCTTGTCGTCGCAAACCACGGGCAGGCATCCGTACTTCTCTTCCAGCAACAATCTGGCGGCTTCCTTCAAGGAAAGTTCCGCGGTGACGGTGACCACGTCGGTCTGCATGATTTCGCGGATGGGAATTCCGGACTCGATTTCATCCTGGGTCTGACGATCAATGCCGGCCAGTTCGGAGATGGTCGCGGCCAGAATGTCGCGATGCGTAAGCAGGCCCGTGAACTTGCCCTGGCTGTCGACGATGGGGATGTGGCGGATGCGGGCCAGATCCATCAGATCCTTGGCCGCGCTCAGACTTTCGTTGTGATTGAGGGTGAAAACATCCTTGGTCATGATATTTTTTACCTGGAACATGGCATTCTCCTTTTTTAAGCATTCTTTCCGATTCCAGCATCGCGGGCAAGAAAAAGGTTGGCGCGGGCGACGAAGGGCGGTTCACAATGATGTCCGTGTTGACTTGGATGGTGAAATCTGGTTTGCAACCATCTTTCTGGTAATGATTTCCAATGAATCGAGCAGACCGGGAGAGCTTCACGTTGAAGGGATTTCTTCGCAATCGGGAAAGAATGGTGCGGGAGCAGATCGAGGCCAGGGGGATCACCGACGAACGCGTGCTGTCGGTGATGCGTCAGGTTCCGCGTCATGTCTTTGTCGATGAAGCCTTGCAGATGCAGGCCTACGGTGATCATCCCGTGCCCATCGGTCTTGGGCAGACACTTTCCCAGCCATACATCGTCGCCCTGATGACATCGCTTCTGGTCGTCCGTCCGCGCATGCGCATCCTTGAAATAGGCACCGGCTCCGGATATCAGGCCGCCATTCTTGCGGCCATGGGAGCGGAGGTCTTCACGGTGGAGCGGATCAAACAGCTCTACATAACCGCCCGCAGCCGGCTTTTGCAGATGAAATACTTCAATGTACGGGTCAAGCTCGACGACGGGACCATGGGCTGGCCCGACCAGGGACCCTTTGATCGCATCATCGTCACGGCCGGAGGCCCCGAGGTGCCCGCGCCCTTGCTGGAGCAGCTGACGGACCCGGGCATCATGCTCATCCCCGTGGGCGCGACCCGAAGGGACCAGCGGCTGCTCAGGATTTTCAAGAAGGAAGGGCGCATCCATCAGGAAGATCACGGCTCCGTCGCTTTCGTTGACCTGGTTGGATCGCACGGCTGGTGACCCCTGGTGTCGCGGAGCACGGAGCCGCTCCTGGTGCATCGATGCGTGCCATCAATAAACGCCGCGTAACCTTTACATGAATATCTGGCCCACGCAGCCGCTCAGAACGGCTGCGGATGGCCCATATCCCCGGAGGAAAAATGTCCGAAACCAATTCATCCTGTTCCAGTTGCTCCGGCAAGAACACCCTGGGAACGATCCAGGACAGCCCGGAAACCAAGCTCGAACGTCAGGACAAGGTCATCGCCAGCACCCTGTCCAAGATCAAATACAAGCTTTTCGTCATGAGCGGCAAGGGCGGAGTGGGCAAGAGCTCCGTATCCACCAATCTGGCCGCCGCCCTGGCCATCAAGGGCTACAAGGTCGGCCTGCTGGACGTCGACATCCACGGACCCAGCGTTCCGCACCTGCTCGGGCTGACCGGCCTTCTGGACATCGATCCGCAAAAGGGCATCCAGCCCAAGCGATACAGTGAAAACCTGGCGGTGGTGTCCATGGAGTCCCTGCTCAAGGATCCGGATCAGGCCGTGCTCTGGAAGGGCCCCATGAAGACCTCGGCCATCCGCCAGTTCGTGTCCGATGTGGACTGGGGCGAGCTTGATTTTCTGGTCATCGATTCCCCTCCTGGCACGGGCGACGAGCCAATGGCCGTGCTCAAGACAGTCCCCGATGCCCTGAGCATCGTCATCACGACGCCTCAAGAAATTTCTTTGGCAGACGTGCGAAAATCGATTAACTTTCTTCAGTATGTGAAGGCGAACATTCTCGGTGTCGTCGAGAACATGAGCGGTCTGATCTGTCCGCACTGTGCGCAGAAGATCGACCTGTTCAAGAAGGGCGGAGGAGAGGAGCTGGCCAGAAAATATTCGCTGCCGTTTCTCGGCGCCATCCCGCTTGATCCGGTCACGGTGGTCGCCGGGGATCTGGGCAAGCCCGTGGTCATGCTCGATATTGAATGTCCGGCCAAGACGGCCTTGCTTGAGATGGCGGACCGGGTCATCGCCGCCGCCGAAAACAGCCTGGAGGCCGTTTCAAGCAGTCATGTATAGGAAAATGGTGATACGAATTTCATGAAACGTGGCTTGGTACTTTCATTTCTTGTTGTCCTGCAGTTTTTTCTCTTGGCTGGACAAAGCGTCCACGCCAAAGGAATCTATTATATGGTCAAGGAGGATGGAAGTCTTTGCATAACGGACATTCCAAATTCAAGAAAATACAAGCCATACAAGTTTCAAAAGACGATCAATTATATACGGAATGCAATTGTTGCCTTCAAGCGCGATCACAGAAGCGTTGAAGAAGTGAACACCATAGTCTCCGGCTTATGTTCCAAATATGATGTAGACAAAAAACTCGTGATGGCGGTGATTGATGTCGAGTCCGGATTCAATGCCGCTGCGGTTTCAACCGCCGGGGCGCAGGGCTTGATGCAGATCATGCCTGAAACAGGAAGGGATCTCGATCTTGAGGATCCTTTCGATCCATCGGAAAATATCGATGCGGGTATTCGTTATCTCAAGTATTTGCTTGATACATTTCCTGATAGGCGTCTTGCTGTCGCGGCATATAATGCAGGGCCAAATGCCGTTAAAAAATATGGAGGAATCCCTCCATACGCCGAAACTCAAAACTATGTAGATAAAGTTTGGGCGCGACTTCAACATTATGAATAAAAAAATGATGAACGTACCAAATGCCCTCACGGTGTTTCGAATATTGGCGGTGCCTTTTATTATCGCCTTGCTGTATTTCCCCAACCCGACAACCTGTCTGTTGGCGACGGTCTTCTTTCTTGTCGCCATCCTTACCGATCTAGCTGACGGCTTCTGGGCCAGAAAGTACAATCAGGTCACCAATTTCGGGAAATTCCTCGATCCTTTGGCAGACAAGATACTCATTGCATCGGTCCTGATCATGCTGGTGGAGTTGAATTGGATTCCGGCTTGGATCGCGATCATTGTCATTGTCCGGGAATTGCTTGTCACCGGATTGCGAGCCATAGCCGCGGACAAGGGGCAGGTTATCGCGGCAGACAAATATGGAAAGATGAAGACAATCATGCAGAGCGTCGCGCTGGTCCCGCTCATTTATCACTACCCGTTTTTTGGGATCGACACTGCGCAATTGGGCTTTTTGCTGCTGCTTGTCGCGGTGGTGCTCACTCTGTACTCGGGGTGGAATTATCTTTACGGCTTTTATCGGATTTGGGGTGACTGAACTTTGCATTTTGTTTCTCTGAATTTTAGTGTACAGATAAACCCAACTTATTTGAACTGAAGGGTGCGACAAGAATCTGCTTGCCTATCACAGATTTTCATTTTTTGCGGACAGTTCCTTTGGAGGATGGCATAAATGGCTCAAATAGATGCTTTTTTCAAGATGATGCATGAGCTTGGGGCCTCGGATCTTCATCTCTCATCAGGTTCGCAACCGATTATCCGACTGCATGGCGAAATGCAGCGCATCAAGTACAAATTTCTTGAACACGAAGAACTCAAGAAACTGCTTTACGAAATTACCCCTGAAAACAAGATCAAGACATTCGAAGAATGTGGTGATGTGGATTTTTCCTACGAAGTCACCCACCTGGCTCGGTACCGCGCCAACTTTTTCATGCAGAAACGCGGAATAGGCGCGGTTTTTCGCGAAATTCCGCAAAAAATCCTCACCATCGAGGATCTGGGCCTGCCGGGCATCCTCAAGAATCTGGCGCTCTTGCCCAAAGGGCTCGTGCTGGTCACCGGCCCGACCGGAAGCGGTAAGTCGACAACCCTGGCAGCCATTGTCGATTACGTGAACAAGATCCGCAAGGATCACATTCTGACCATCGAAGACCCCATCGAATTCGTGCACGAACCTCAGAACTGCCTGATCAACCAGCGCGAAGTCGGCCGGGACACCCTGTCCTTCAGCGCGGCCTTGCGCGGGGCCTTGCGCGAGGACCCGGACATCATCCTGGTCGGCGAAATGCGAGATCTGGAAACCATTCAGCTGGCCCTTGAAGCCGCCGAGACGGGTCATCTGGTTTTTGCGACCCTGCACACCATCTCCGCCTCGAAAACCATCGACCGCATCATCGAGGTCTTTCCCGGTGATTTGCAGGGCCAGATCCGCTCCGGCCTCGCCGATTCCCTGAGAGCCATCATCGCGCAGAATCTTTTCAAGCGCATCGACCAGCCCGGGCGCGTGGCAGGCATTGAAGTCCTCATCGCCACCCCCGCCGTGCGCAATCTGATCCGCGAAAACAAGATCTTCCAGATCAACTCCGTTATCGAGACCGGACGAAAGTTCGGCATGCAGAGTATCGACGATGCCATCATGAAACTTCTCACCGCCGGTGTCATCGACGCCGAGCAGGCGTACAACAAGGCGGCCACAAAATCGAAATTCAGGGAATTTCTGACCACCCCGCCCCAAGATTTCACCGAGGTGTAGTATGCAAAGAGCGCATCTTGACCATATCCTGCATCAGGTTCTCGATTTCGCACCTGATACCTCGGATATCCTCTTCACGGTAAACAAGCACGTGCAGGCGGAAGTTCACGGCGAGCTCGTCAACGCCAAGCTGGAGCCGAACCCGGGACCGCTCCTGCCCTTTCAGGTCGAAGCCGTGGCCATGTGCCTCATGGGCCGCAATATGCGCCTTTATGAGGATCAGTTGCGCACAGGCTCCTGCGATCTCTCCTACGAACTGCCTGGCCGCTGCCGCTTCAGGGTCAACGTGTTGGGGCAGAAGGGCTCGCTGGCCATCGTGATGCGCAAGCTGACCTCCATAGTGCCCACGATCAAGGACCTCGCCCTGCCTGAAGTTTTTTACGAAATGTCCAAGGAGAAGTTCGGCCTCATTCTGGTCACCGGCGCCACCGGCACGGGTAAAACCACTTCCCTTGCCGCCCTCATCGACAACATAAACCAGATGCACCGCAAGCATATCGTCACGCTTGAGGATCCGATCGAATATGTTCACGAGCACAAGCTCGGGACCGTGAACCAGCGTGAACTCGGCCTTGATTTCGATTCTTTCTCGTCGGGGCTGCGAGCTGCGTTGCGCCAGGCGCCAAAGGTTATCCTGGTGGGTGAAATCCGGGACCGCGATACGATCACCATTGCCCTGGAGGCCGCGGAGACAGGCCATCTCGTGCTCGGCACCCTGCATACCAGCGACACCGGCCAGACGATCAACCGCATCATCGGCATGTTTGAGCTTGCCGAAGAGCGATTGATCAGATCTCGTCTGGCTGAGAGTCTCAAGTTTGTCGTTTCGCAAAGATTGATGCCGCGTCTTGGTGGTGGGCGAGTGCCCGCTTTCGAGGTTTTGAAATCGAACTTGCGCATCAAGGAAGTGATTTACAACGGCGAGAGCGAAGACAAGTCCTTCTATAACATTGTTGAATCCGGTGATGCCTACGGCATGATCACTTTCGACAAGTACATCGCCAACCAGTTTTACGAAAACATCATCACCGAAGATGTCGCCATGCTCTACGGATCGGACAAATCACGCCTGGCCCAGATGCTGGACAAGATCAAAACCGCCCGAGGAGAGAAGGTTACGGATATTGAAGGCCTTGAACTTGATCATGAATATGATCGCAAGAGCTCCTTTTTTTGAGAGGTTAGAATGGACATCACGTGCACTCACTGCAAATCCAGTTTTGTGATACCGGACGACCGTATTCCTGAAACCAGAAAGTTCAAACTCAATTGTCCAAAGTGCAGAGAACCGATTGTCGTCGATCAGGAAAGCGAAAATGAAAAAATCGCCCCGCCTGAACATTTTCCGCATGATGCGACAGTGGCGTTTTTGTTTGTCAAGAACAGGAAACTCTCCGAGAGAATAGGCCTTTTCCTGAAATCGCGCGGCATTTTTGTTTCCGAAACCTCACTTATTCACGAGGCGTTGGATAAGGTTCGCATCAATTACTACAACATCCTTATCCTTGAAGAATCGGAAGAAGCCAAGGCCATCCTGGGTGTTGTCAGGAAATGGAACGGATTGCGCCGCCGGGATGTCAACATCATTTTGGTCGAAGCCGACTGCAAGAGCCTGCATGCCAACGAAGCCTTTTTCAGAGGCGTAAATGCCGTTGTCAGCGCGAAAGACAGTGAAAGAATCGAAAACATTCTTGACCTTGCTATGGGTGAATTCAAAAGCTATAGTGAGCCTTGGGCTGTTGCAGCACAAAGACTGCACATGAAAGGGTAGTTCATGATTCATGGTAAAAATCAGATTTTTCTTTTTCTGCTGTGCATAATCAATATATTTCTTGTCTTCAAGATATTTGATGAAGACAGCGGATTGCCTGTTTATAATGATTTGAAAAACAAGATAGAAAGTGTGCAAGAGAAAATTGACGGTGTCGATTTTCGGAACAGGGAAATCAGTTCTGAAATTCGCATTCTCAAGAAGAATGACCAATATGTAAACAGGTTGATCAAGCGCGAGCTTTTTTACGTCGCCGACAATGAACTGATGTACATCCTGAAATAATATGAACGATACACTACACCTTTTCGACGAACTTCTAGAACATGACTCGGGATCAAAGATTTTTTTTCCTTTGGCCCGGCTGTATCGGAAGCAAGGTCATACGCAACGAGCCATCGAGATTGTACAAAAAGGGATAGAGCATCATCCTGACTATCTTGAAGCGCAGCTGTATCTGATTGAGCTCTTGAGCGAAGTCGGCGATACTTCGGCCGCTGAAAACAAGGCGTTTTCCGTGTTCTCCAAGCTGCTGTCCTATGAAAAATTCTGGGTGAGCCTCCGCGCACACTATGCAAAGTCCCAGCGCTCCGATTTGGCGTTGGCGTCTTTTCTGGTTGAACGAAACGCACGGGGTGAAGATGTCGATCTGCTCAAGCTCCTGACCTACGGCATAGGCCATTACACCGAACTGACCAGTTCGGACTCTCCAAGTGTCGAACCGGAACAGGATCTTGATGCCGAAGAAGTCGCCCAAATTTGTCTCAATTCCGGAATAAAGACGAAAACCATGGCCAAACTCCTGGTGGCCCAGGGGGAATTCGCGCAGGCCATAAAAATTTACGATGACCTGCTGGAAGGGGTGGTCAACGAGGAAGAGCGGAAGGAGTTGAGCGCACTGCGCGCCAACGCACACAAGGAATTGGGCAGCGTGCCCGATCCGGCGGTCGAAAAAAACAACAAACTTTTTTTTGTGCTCAACACCCTGGCGGATCGTCTTGAACAAAAATCCAATCCGCAATCCCTGAATGGCGATTGAAACTTCACGGCGAAATTCCCTCTTGATTCTTTTTTGTCGCAACTATAGGTCCTTATAAATTTTCATTTTTTACATGAGTTTGCCTTTTTTGGTACTTTCTTATTCAATTCCAATCGATTCCGAGAGACTCCATGAAATTTATCATTCCAATCCTTGCGTTGCTTTTACTTGTAGCGTGCAAACCTGTTAAGGTTACGCAGCAATATTACAACGAATACGTTAATCCGGTAGCAAGTATTGATTACGAAGACACACTTTCTGCTGATATTCCTGCAGAATTTCTGGATGATTATTATACTGTTGACAGTAAAATTGTTCGGCTGGCAAACCAGCTCGATCTTTTTGATTCACGAGTGGATGAAAATTGGATTGAATATCAAAAATCTATTCAGCCGTGGATCAAGAATGTCGCGGTTCTGGATCAGGATCAGCTTTTTATTTCCGGTGATGACGCACTTGGCTTCGATCCGGCGATCCGCACTATACTGGCTGACTTCAGTCCTGAGAAGAGCAGGGTTTTTGTATTTAAAGACAATCGACAATTCTTTATCCATCTTTACTCAACGCCTGACGGGCAATACAAGACGACAGTCGTTGAAGTCGATATGAACGCTCTCGCGGTTGAAATACCTGACAACCGAACCGTGATCGCCGTTGACGACCAGATTTGCGGACCAGCAATCGTCAATTTTTCCGAAGCATGCATAAATTTGAGAAATTCATCCAAGTATTCAGGAAGTATTGAGATTAATGACAAACAGTGGTATTGGATCAGAAGCATGGGTTCTGATAATCTTGTATATTTACATCTCAATCAAGAGTAATAAGCATGCGCCAAGTAACAGTTGTCGAACATTTGCTCCTGCGTCAAAAAGAGAGGCCAATGGCCTCCGGTCGTTTCACCAGATTGCTGACCGAACTGATCCTGTCCGCGAAGATCATCGATCGCGAAGTTTCCAAGGCTGGTCTGCTTGATGTTCTCGGCGTTACCGGGGAAGTGAACGTACAGGGAGAAATCGTCCAGAAGTTGGATGATTTCGCCAACCGTGTCATCATCAGAAGAATGGAACGGGCCGGCGTGCTTTGCGCCATGGTATCGGAGGAAAACGCTGATTTTATTCCGATCCCCCGCCAGTACCCCGTCGGCGACTACATCCTGATCTTTGATCCACTGGACGGTTCGGCCAACATCGACGCCAATGTCAGCATCGGGACCATTTTCAGCATTTATCGCCGGACGTCCTTCGATCAGCAGGCCGTCAGCGTCGGAGACCTGCTCCAGAAGGGCTCCATGCAGGTCGCGGCCGGGTACATCATCTACGGTTCCTCGACGATGATGGTCTATACCGCCGGAAACGGTGTTCACGGGTTCACTCTTGATCCCAGCGTGGGCGAGTTCCTGCTCTCGCACCCGGACATAAAAATTCCGGAACGGGGAAGAATCTACTCCGTCAACGAAGGGTATTTTTCCTATTGGGACGAGCCCACAAAAAATATCGTGAATTATTTCAAGTCCAATGACAGCGCTACTGGCCGTCCTTACAGCTCGCGCTATATCGGCTCCCTGGTTTCCGATTTCCACCGAAATCTGATTTACGGCGGCATTTTCATGTATCCCGCCGACTCGCGTGATTTGCGCAAGCCTTCAGGCAAGCTGCGACTCATGTGCGAAGCCGCGCCCATGGCCATGATCGCCGAGCAGGCCGGCGGCCTCGCGACGGACGGAATCCGCCGCATCCTGGACATCGAGCCTCAGGAACTGCATCAGCGCGTACCCTTGTTCATAGGATCCAAGCAAGACGTCGAGGTTGTCCTCAAGTTCTATGCAGACGCCGCCAAAAGCTAGGAATTCACTTTGTCCCCAGCATCTCTTGAAAACATGTGCAGAAGATGATCTGTCTTGGCATTGAAACCTCCTGTGACGAGACTTCCGTCGCGCTTTGGCAAGACGGACATCTCATCACCGATCTCGTGCACACGCAGATTCCCATGCATTCGGTTTTTGGCGGAGTCGTGCCGGAACTGGCCTCGCGGGAACACCTGCGCCTGCTGGACGGGCTTGTCTCCTCGGTGCTTCAAAGCGCGGATCGGTCAGCGGGGCAGGGTATCGACCTCATCGCGGTCACTCGCGGACCGGGCCTGCTGGGCGCGCTTCTGGTCGGCATCTCCTATGCCAAGTCGTTGTCCTTGTCGCTCGGGATTCCGATCATAGGGGTCAATCACCTCCATGCGCATCTGCTGGCCTGCGATTTTACCGATGCCATCGAGTACCCAGCCCTTGGCGTTCTCGTTTCCGGGGGGCATACGCACATCTACGAAATGCCCGCTCCCTGCGAATTCAACCTGCTTGGAAAGACGCTTGATGATGCCGCGGGCGAGGCGTTCGACAAGATTGCCAAGGTTTTGAATCTTCCCTATCCAGGGGGGAAATACATAGACATTCTGGCCGGGCACGGCACTGCGGATCCGCGTCTTTTTTCAAAGCCGTATCTGCACAACGACAACTGTGATTTCAGTTTCAGCGGTCTGAAGACGGCGGTTGCGCAATATGTGCATAAAAAATCATTTGCCGCCATTGACTATGCCTCCTTTGACGTGGAAAGCATCCCTCAGGAAATCAAGGACCTTTGCGCCACGGTGAACGAGACGATCGTCGAGACCCTGCTTGAGAAGACCAGACGGGCCGTGGCGCGCTGTCAAGAGGTCAAAACCCTGTGCCTGGCCGGCGGGGTGGCTGCCAACAGCCATCTTCGGCAAAGATTTTCTACGTTTGCGCGCGACCGGGGATTCAAATTTTTAGCTCCCGCGCAAAACTATTGTGGTGATAATGCGGCTATGATAGCGTACGCAGGAGTTCAGTGGGCGAATAGAGGTCTCATGAGTTCCATGGATTTTGAGGCCATCCCACGGGGAAAGATTGTTCCCAATGATTTTATTGTAAACCCTTTCTTCAAGGAGTGAATAATGGCTGCACAAGTGAACGATGCCGGATTTGAAGCGGAAGTTTTGAAAGGTGATCTTCCTGTATTGGTGGATTTTTGGGCACCGTGGTGCGGACCGTGCAGGGCCATTGCTCCCGTGATTGAAGAACTGACCCAGGAATTCGAGGGCAAGGTCAAGATCGTCAAGATGAATGTCGACGAAAATCCCGGTACACCGAGCAAGTACGGAATCCGCGCCATCCCGACCTTGATCCTTTTCAAGAACGGAGAAGTCGTGGAGCAGGTCACAGGCGCTGTGTCCAAGGCCAGCCTGAAGCAGATGCTCAGTGACAAGGCTCTCTAATTGTTGTTGATCCTTGAGATTGTCTGATGAGGGTGGCTGCGAAAGCGTAGTGGTCACCCTTCCTTTTTTGTGTTGAGTTTGGTGCATTTCGCCGACGATCAGCTAAATGGCATTCAATCTCGTCCCATCACTTCCATTTACCGTGAGCCAGGTAATTGTAATGCGTAACTATTTGATTCTTTTTTCTTTTGTCCTGCTTTTAAACGGGTGTGGAGCCATTGACTATTACTTCTTGACTCCGCCTGAAGACACCGCCCAGGAGCTTTACGAGAATGCTCGTGGCTTCATGCAAGACAAGGAATATGTTGAAGCCATTGATTCCTTGACCAAACTCAATGACAGATACCCGTTCAGCCCTTACGCCACGGAAGCCAGACTCATGCTTGGCGATGCGTATGCCCTTGATGCGCAGTATCTGGAAGCCGTCGATGCATACGAAGAATTCCTGAACATGCATCCACGCCATGAGTCCATCGATTACGTTCTGTTTCAGATTGGCGTGAACAAATACAAATCACATCGATCCATCGACCTGCCGCATACGCAACTCGGTGAAGCTGTCGAGTCTTTCAGAAGACTTGTGAATGCATATCCCGACAGTGCTTATCGAGACCAAGCACTAGAATATATAGTCAAATGCAGAAAGCTGATGGCCGAACATGAAATGTTCGTGGCTGATTTTTATTTCAAGTCCGGCTCGTACAATGCGGCATGGACACGTTACGCATACATCATCGAGAATTTTTCTGAACTGAGTGAAATCGTGCAGCTGGCCAAAACAAAAGCCAAAGTGGCTTATTACTACGCGCAGGAGCAGGATAACGACACCAAGCGCCATCCGAGCAAGCTCAAGCAATATTTTGACTGGCTTTGATTTGGCTGCGGCCGTTATTTGAATTATATTGGGGCGTCTGAGACGCCCCTTTTTTTATTCCAAGCACGCCTGGCGTTTCAACTTCGATTGCGCTTATCCCTCAAATAAACAGCTCGGGTTCGCGACGCTCGGCAAATTTTTCATGCAGGGTGCGCCCAAGTTCCAAAATTCTTGGATGGACCATGACCCTGGCTCCAGTCGGACAGACGCGGACGCAAGCGCAGCAGCGCAGGCACGCCATCTTGTCGGTTTCCACGGTGTCGCTAGTCAGGGTGATGGCGTTGGAGGGACAGGACCTGACGCAATCGCCGCAGAGAACGCATGTGTCGGCGTCGGTCTCGGGTGAGATCGGGGCAGGCTGGACCCCTTCGCGATACGGAAAATTTCCCGGTACCTCCAGCATCTGGGTGTTGCCGTCGCCGTCCCCACCTTCGAGCATTTTTTCCCGCACGCTTCTTCCAAAGCTCAGCGCCTTCTCCAGATCGATCTTGTCCGGTCGTCCGTGACCCACAGGAAGATCCGTCGTAGAAAAGGAATGTTCCCCCACGAAGGCCGCTGCCGCGACCGGCACAAACCCCAGTTCCACGGCCAGATCCCGAAGCTCCAGCAGGGCGTCTTCGTAGGCCCTGTTCCCGTAGACGACCACAAGCACCGCCTTGCGTCCTTTTCCCTCTACGGAAGCGCGCAGTCTTTCCACTGCCAGAGCGGGAATTCGTCCTGCATGAACCGGCATTCCGATGAGCGCGATCTCGCCGTCTTCGATCCGGGCCCCCAAAGAAGATTTCCCTGAGCCAGGATACGTCAAATCCAGTTGCGTACAGGTTTCGGGCGCAAGGCCCGATGCTATGGATTCCAGGATCTTTCTGGTGGTCCCCGTCGGGGAAAACAGAATTTGCTGCGCGTCGAATTTATGCATGTCTTGCTGCTCCGGTTTATATTCGAGAATTTTTACCCTGGCGGTGGTCCGCAAGGATCATTGTTGAAAATTTGATCTGCATTATCCGAATTCTTTCCGTCTCTGGCTTACGGGCGAGTTCGTCACACTCCTGTCACCATCCTGTCATCCGTTTTTGACATTTTCAACGCACAAGACAGCAACGTCGGTGATAGACAATTCTTCAAAATATCCATTTCAAACATCATCTTATTCAAGGTGCGATACTTATGGGAAAAAATCTCGGATTTCAGATCAAGCTTTCTGTCGTCACCATAGCCATCGTTCTTGTGACAGTTCTATGTCTGTCCCTGTCGCAGATATTCATGACGAGAAATGACGTCTTGCGTCAAGGACGTGATGGGCTTTTCAGCATCTCTTCCACGTTGGTGGAATCAGTGGCCTTGCAGCATGCTCTCATGCAAAAAAAGATCATCATCGATCGGGATATCATGAAAACCCAGTTCGAATTGGGTGGTTTTCCTGTTCCTGAAGTGCTCATGGATGCCGAACTTGATCTAGTGAATCAGGAAGGCGGAGAGTCCAGCAAGTCAATCATTCCCGCCATGAAGCACGGGTCAGTCTATCTGCATGAGGATGATGCCGTGATGCGCAAGGTCGCCCAGTTCACCGGTGGAGTGGCCTCGGTGCTGCAAGTTCACGAGGGCAAGCTGGTGCGCATTTCAACATCCCTTGAATCTGTATTGCCGTTCTGGGGCAAGGGTTCTTTCATCGGGGAGGATTCCGAGATCCAGAAGGCGGTCCTGTCCAATCAAAGCTGGGAAGGCATCGTCTGGCTGGGAGGGTCGTGGCGCATGGCGGCCTACGTTCCCTTCACGGATTTGAACGAAGGCAAGGTACTCGGGGCCCTGGAAATTACGCATCCTTTGATCAGTGACGCCTTTGCGGATTTCGTGCGCAATGTCCGTGTCGATGGACACGGCGGGACGCTCGCCTTTGATGCTCTCGGGCGAGACATCATCTCCTTGCCCGAGGAGGGCGAAGTAGCCGCGGGCATCCGTGAGGCCAAGGCAAACAACGGGCATGCTGCCTTTGTCATGCAGGATGGAAGACATCTGGAAGTCGCCCTGCAGACCTTCGAGCCCTGGAATCTGACTTTTGCGACCTGGGTCGCGACAGAGGACCTCATGGACGGGGTCAATGCGCGGCTGATCAAAAATTCTCTGATCAGCCTGATTCTGCCGCTGGCCTTGTCCGTGATCCTGATCTGCATCGCGGGGCGTGTTCTGCTGGCTCCGGTGCGGCGCATGGCCATGCTTGCCGACGAGGTGGCCGCCGGCAATTACACGGCAACCATCGTCTACCCGGCTCGGGACGAGATAGGGCACCTGGCCGATTCCCTTAACTCCATGGTCGCCAAGAGCAGGGAGATGCTCGCGGAAATCGTCACGGCCACCGGCTCTCTGTCCGGTGCGTCCTCGGAGCTTGACGCCTTGTCAACCGGCCTGACCGACAATTCCGCCGGAACCACGCGTAGGGCCGAAGCCGTAAACAGCTCGGCCAAGTCCGTGAGCGAAAACATGCATTCCGTATCTGCCGCCATGGAGCAGGCCACGGTCAACGTCGGCAGCGTGGCCGCATCCACGACCGAACTGGCCGCGACCATTCAGGGCGTGGCCCAGAGCGCCGAACTGGCCAAGCGCACAACCTCGGACGCCGTGGTCAAGGCCGCGGAAACCACTCGCCACATGGACCAGCTGGGCAAGGCCGCCAATGAAATAGGCTCCGTGACGGCAAGCATCGCGGCCATTTCCTCCCAGACCAACCTGCTGGCCTTGAACGCCACCATCGAGGCCGCCAGGGCCGGGGCCGCAGGGCGCGGCTTCGCCGTGGTCGCCGGAGAAATCAAGGAGCTATCCCAGCAGACCGCGGCCGCCACGGAAAACATCCGCCGAACGGTCGCGGCCATCCAGAAGGTGACCACCGTCACCGCCAGCGAAATCGCGGAGATCATATCCGTCATCGAGGACATGAACGACATCGTCATCTCCATATCGGAAGCCATGGAGGAGCAGGCCGTAATGACCAGAGACATCTCCGAGAACGTGAACCAGGCCGCCCGGGGCATCGCTGAAATCAATTCCAACGTCACGTCGAGTTCCGTCATGACCAGGGAAATCAGCGCTGAGATCGAGCTGGTTCTGGATTCCTCCACCGCCATGCAGGACGAGAGCAGGATGGTGCTGCGCAGCGCCGGAGGGCTGGCCGACCTGTCCTCGCATCTGGAGAAGCTGGTCAGCCGATTCAGGTTCTGATCAGTCGGCAGGCTCAAGGTGCAGCAGCTGGCCGGGATCGTGGTCCGTGAGCAGCCACAGGTTGCCGTCCGGGCCCTGGCGCACGTCGCGGATGCGCAGTCGCAGGTTTTCAAGGAGCCGTTCCTCTTCGATCACAACCTCTCCGGCCAGCTTCAGCCGCGCGAGGTGGCGGTGGGAGAGGGCGCCGACGAAAAGGTCTCCTTTCCATGCGGGAAAGGCTTCGCCCGTGTAAAAAGTCATGCCCGACGGGGCGATGGATGGAGTCCAGTGATGCAACGGGTCAGCCATGCCGGGCATGTGCTTGAGCCCCTCCCCGATGGTGAAACCGGTGTAGTCGATGCCCAGGGTGACGACAGGCCAGCCGTAATTGATACCGGGACGGATGATGTTGATCTCGTCCCCGCCCTTGGGGCCGTGCTCGTGGGTCCAGATTTCTCCGGTTTGCGGATGCACGGTCATGCCTTGGGGATTGCGGTGTCCGTAGCTGTATATTTCCGACCATGCGCCGAGTTCGCCAACGAAAGGGTTGTCCTCGGGGACGCGCCCGTCTTCATGGATACGGATGATTTTTCCGGCATGGTCATCCAGCTTTTGCGCGCGCTGCATTTGCCCCCGGTCGCCCACGCTGATGTAGAGATGGCCCTGGCCGTCAAAGCTCAGTCGTGATCCGAAGTGCACCCTGCCCGAAGAGGCGGGTTCAGCCCTGAAGAGAACCTCAACGTCTTTGAGCGTATCGTCCTCAAGCCTTCCCCGGGCCACGTGCGTGGTCACATCGCCATTTAAATTCCCGGAATAACTGAAATAGAGCAGACGGTTTTTTGCAAAATCCGGATGTGGAAGAAGGTCAAGCAGGCCGCCCTGTCCCCGCACCCGAATCTGGGGCAGGCCCTGAACCGCTTCTTCCAGGAGGACTCCATCCCGGACGATGCGCAACCGTCCTGGGCGTTCGCTGATCAGCATATCGCCGTCGGGGAGAAAGGCCAGGCTCCACGGATGCTCCAGTCCGCTGGCCACGGCCGTGACGCGAAAACGGTGATGCTTGGATGAAAACTCTTCGGCCTGCGCCGACATGCCGATGCCGGAAAGCAGCGTCATGGCGCAGATTATGAGGATCACACCGCTGATGCGTGCGGACGCGCTGATTTTCATGGTACCTCCCTTGGACTGGTCCTTGTCTGAAACAAAAGTTCCGTGTTGCGGATAAGATCCGAAACCTCAAGCGTCACATTAGGTATTGCCACGTGCGCTGGAATAAACGAATCCGGCTTTCATGACAAAATCGTCTGACGATGCTTGCCCGCATAACAGACAATTCGCCTGCAAGCAAAAAAGGCCGCCCGGGCGTCATCGTCCCGGGCGGCCTTTTTTTGCCTGTGTCGTAAAGCCCTTAAAGCTTTTCCACGTTTTTGGCGAGGTAGTCGGCCACTCCGCCGGCGTCGGGCTTCATGCCGATGTCGCCTTTTTGCCATCCGGCAGGGCAGACCTCGCCGTATTTCTCGGTGAACTGCAGGGCGTCGACGAGTCGCAGCATTTCATCCACGTTGCGTCCAAGCGGCAGGTTGTTCACGACCTGATGCTGCACCACGCCCTCGCGGTCGATCAGGAAGGAGGCGCGCAGGGCCACGCCTGCATCGGGGTGTTCGATGCCATAGGCCCTAGCGATCTCGTGCTTCACGTCCGCGACCATGCTGAAGCCCACCGGACCGATGCCTCCCTGGTCCACGGGGGTGGAGCGCCAGGCGAAATGGGTGAACTGGGAGTCTATGGAAATGCCAACCACCTCAACGCCTCTGTCGCGAAATTCCTGCAGGCGGCGATCATGGGCGATGATCTCCGTGGGGCAGACAAAGGTGAAATCCAGCGGCCAGAAAAAAAGCACGACATATTTTCCGCGTAAGGAGGAGAGGGTAAAGTCCTCGATGCATCCGCCCGGAGTTACGGAGGGTGCGGTGAAATCAGGTGCCTGTTTGCTTACGAGTACGCTCATTGCTAGCTCCATATGATTGATTGTTCATGATTATGCATGCTTGATGGAATTGGTAATTATTCCTGGCTAAGTCCGAAGTCAACAAAATTTAACTTGTCTAACTTAATTTTCCAAACCACCTTGTGCCGCTGCGACGCGAATCATGAAACCGCGAAGGCAGCCCGCCTCCATCGTGGCGTTTCTTCGGGGACCGTTGCATTTTCAGGCTCAAATTTTCTTGGGATAAAAAGGAAGTCATCGTGAAATACAAAGCTGTCGTTTTCGATATGGACGGAACCCTGCTCGACACTCTGGCCGATCTGGCTGACGCCATGAACCGGGTGCTCGCGGAGCACGGTTTTGCGACGCACCCCGTGGACGCCTACCGGCATTTTGTTGGCAGCGGGGCAAGCCGTCTCGTGGCCCGCGCCCTGCCTGCGGACAGGCAGGATGAAGAACTGCGAGCGCAGTGCCTGCAATCCTTCCTGCGCGAATATGAATCCGGCTGGCGGAACAAAACCTGCCTCTACGAGGGCGTGCCCGAGCTTCTGGATGCGCTTGCGACCCGCAAGATCCCCGTGGCCGTGCTGACCAACAAGCCTCAGGCCTTTGCCGAACTCTGCATGCAGGAATTTCTTTCACGCTGGGATTTCACATTGACCCTGGGGCAGATGCCCGGTGTCGCCGTGAAACCCGACCCGGCCGGGCCAAGGCAGGTCATCCGCCATCTGGGCGTGCAACCGGAGGAAATTCTGTATCTGGGCGACACGGATGTGGACATGTTCACGGCCGTCAACGCCGGGATGCACCCGGTGGGCGTGCTGTGGGGATTCAGGGCCGAGCGGGAGTTGCTCGATGCCGGGGCGGCTGTGATTTTGCGGCACCCAATGGAACTGGTCTCTTTGCTGGACTGAAAAAAACTCACCAAGGGCAGGACCTGGTTTTTTCAAAAAGCGCAGGGGCCGCTACCAGCCCCTGCCGCGTTCCCAAATTTCCGTCACCGTGTTCTTTCCAGCGCCGATGACATGGTAGCGGTCATGCTGCGTGGCTGTTGCACAGGCGTGGTTGGGGAGAATCCGCAGGCGCGTGCCGATGGGCAGATCGCAGTCCAACCGGGGGCTGCCCGGGCGCGCTGCGACAATGCCGTGTTCCTGGTTGACGATGGTGACTACAAGATCGGCCATGGGATGACCCGCGACGTCACAGACCAATCCATACCCCTGGTCCACGGTCTGACCGGCTGTGCCGCGATCCGAAGACAGCGCGGTCCAACCGGCGTCGATGATCGTCCAACCCTTCTCGCGCTGATGTCCGATGACGGTGCTCAGCACCGAAAGGGCGATGTCGTCCGTGGTGCAGATGCCGATGCCTGCCTGGACCAGATCGAAAAAGACAAAGACTCCGGCGCGCACCTCGGTCACGCCTTCGTAGCTTTGAGCCGTAAAGGCCGTGGGCGTCGAGCCGACGCTGACCACCGGACACGGATGACCGGCCGCGCGCAGCGTCTCGGCGGCCGTGACCACGGCCATGCGTTCCTGTTCGGCGGCGGCTTCAAGCGCCGCTTGCCCACGCGCCTCGTAGCTCTCGCCAGCGTGGGTCAGCACGCCCATGAGCCGTGCCTTGGGCGTCAGCGCCTTTGCGATGGACAGGAGCAGGGTTGCATCCTGCGGCTTTACGCCCGAGCGATGACCGTCGCAATCGAGCTCGATGAGCACCGGGATGGGGTCGAAAGGGTCCGACGCCGAGGCCACCGCGACGGCCTGCTCCACGCTGTCCAGCAAAACGGCAAGTGTGATCCCGCCTTTGCGAAGCCTTTGAACTCGCGGCAGTTTGTCAGGGGAGATGCCGACGGCGTAGATGATGTCGGTCACGCCATGCCGGATCAATTCTTCCGCCTCGCGCAGTGTGGAGACCGTGGCCGGACCGTGCGGACCGGTCATCATCCGGCTGAACACATCCCACGATTTGGCCGTCTTGAAATGAGGACGGAAGGCCACGCCGGCTTTTTGCAGGCGATCGTGCAGACGGAGGATGTTGGTGTTCATCCGCGCCTCGTCAACAAGCAGGCAGGGTGTGTCCATGGTCTGCAGGGACTGCGAAAGGTCAGCAGGCGAATATATATTTATGGAAGAAAGTCCGTTCATGCGGGCACGCTCCAGGAAGATTTTTTTATGGACAATGTCATTATGTATGGACCTAGCCGACAACCCCATTCGACTCAAGCCCGGTGCCTTTGACGCCGCCACCCACTTCGGCGGGTCGCATCTTTTGCGGTTGCTCATCCTCGCGCAGGGCCTTTTTTGAGACTCCGCGCCTCCATGCGGGAAAGAAGTCCCCTCTCTCATCTCCCTCTTTATCTTGAGATAAATCTGGGCTATGCTTCCAAAACGCCCAGTTGCCAGGGTGGAGCAAGGATGCCTTGAATGCGCGCAGCGCTCTTTCCCGAGTGTTAAGGATTGCTGCCACGCATGACTCATGTCCCAATGGTGCTGACGAGACCGTGAACCGACTAACCTTGAATGGACCGGAGAAAACGATGAAGAAGATTCCGATTCGCATGAAATTGATCGGCGGTTTTATGAGTCTGCTGGTTCTGGTCTGCACCGGCCTTGCTTTCATCGCCTATGACCAAGCCAAGAGTTCGGCCTTGAATCAGGTGCAGGAGAATATCCAGCTCATGGCGCAGGATGGCGCGCGATTGGTCCGGAGCCGTCTGGACTATTATCTGGTGGGCATGGAGGGGATCGCCAATCGGGACGTGATCCGGTCCATGAATTGGGACCGGCAGCAAATCATTCTGGAGCGCGAAACCGAGCGGATGAAATACCTGGGCATGGGCGTCATCGATGCCGACGGCCAGGCCAGGTATCCCGACGGCAGTACGGCAGAGCTGGGTGACCGAGGATATTTCAAGGACGCCATGGCCGGAAAATCCGTGTTTTCCAATGTCATCATCAGCCGGGTCACCAATTCGCCGGTCTTGATTCTCGCCACTCCGATCTGGGGATTTGCCGGGGATGTGAAGGGCGTCCTGATTGCCCGCCTCGATGCCACGCTGCTGAGCGAAATCACGGACAATATAAAGTATGGCGCTTCGGGGTATTCCTACATCATCGACGACAAGGGCGCGCTCATAGCCCACGGCAACCGGCAGTTCGTGCTGGAACAGCGCAACTTCATCGAAGAAGGCAAGAAGGACCCGGAATACGCGGCCCTGGCGGTGATGCTTCAGCGCATGACCAAGGGCGAGTCCGGATTTGATAATTATCTTTTCATGGGCAAGGACCGTTTTTTCGGATTCGCGCCCATCGACGGCAATGGCTGGTCCATTGCAGTGGGAGCCATGCAGGATGATGTGCTCGCTGAAGTTTTCAAGATGCGCTGGATGATCGGCATCGCCTCCGTTGTCTTTTTCGGAGTCGGCCTCATCATTGCACTGCTGATCAGCCGGTCCGTTCTGCTCCCGGTGAAAAACTGTGTCGCCCTGCTGCGGGACATCTCCGAGGGAGAAGGTGATCTGACCAAGCGGCTTCCGGTTGAAAGCCAGGATGAGATCGGTCTCTTGGCCCAATACTTCAACACCTTTGTGGAAAAGCTTCAGCGCATCATCTCCGAAATAAGCGGCAACGCGCAGACCGTGGCATCTTCGGCCACGGAGCTTTCAGCGGTGAGCAAACAGACGACGCAAAGCGTGCAATCCCTTTCGTCCAAGACGTCCACCGTGGCAGCGGCGGCGGAGGAGATGAGCACGAATATCACGTCCGTCGCCGCGGGCATGGAACAGACCACGACCAACCTGTCATCGGTGGCGGCGGCCACGGAAGAGATGACCTCCACCATCGGGGAAATCGCGAGCAACACCGAGCGCGCCCGGGGTACCACCGACAGCGCCGCGCATCAGGTCGACAATTTTGCGGGCATCCTGCGCGAACTCGGCGTGGCCGCCCAGGAAATCGGCAAGGTCACGGATACGATCTCGGCCATATCCTCCCAGACCAACCTGCTGGCCCTCAATGCCACCATCGAGGCGGCCAGGGCCGGGGATGCAGGACGGGGATTCGCCGTCGTGGCCAACGAGATCAAGGATCTGGCCCTGAAAACCGCAGAGGCCACCAACGACATCAGGACCAAGATCAACGGAATCCAGAGCGCCACGGGCAGCGCGGTCACCGATATCGGGCAGATCGTCAAGGTCATCAGCGATGTGAACGAGATCGTGACCACCATCGCCGCGGCCATCGAAGAGCAGTCCGCCGTGACCCGGGAAGTGGCCACGAACATCAACCAGGCGACGACAGGCGTTCAGGACGCATCCTCGCGGTCTTCGGAGATGTCCGGAGTGTCCAGGGACATCGCCCAGGACATCACCGCGGTAGACTCCATCACCAACGACATCCGTTCCGGCGGCGAACAGGTCCAGGCCAGCGCCGAAGAGCTTTCCAAGCTCGCGGAGCAGCTCAAGGGCCTGGTGGGGCAGTTCAGGGTATAGAACGCATGACAGGCCCGGGAAGCGGTTCCCGGGCCTGTCATGTTTTGAAGCTCGTTTATGATTTTTGCTAAATGGAGATTTTGGCTCCAAGCAGCGCGGCGAACTTGGCGATCCAGTCCGGATGCGCAGGCCAGGCCGGAGCCGTGACGAGGTTGCCGTCCACATGGGCCTTGTCGAGAGCGATGTCGGCGTACTTGCCACCGGCGCAGGTCACGTCCGGCCCGCAGGCGGGATAGGCCGCGCAGCTCTTGCCCTTGAGCACCCCTGCCGTGACAAGCACGAGCGGGCCATGGCAGATGGCCGCGATGGGTTTTCCAGCCGCGTCGAACTCGCGGACGATCTCAAGCACGCGTGCATTGAGGCGGATGTACTCCGGAGCACGGCCGCCAGGAACGACAAGTCCGGCATAATCGGCCGTATCCACCGCGTCAAAATCCTTGTTCAGGGTGAAATTGTGACCCCGCTTTTCGCTGTACGTCTGGTCTCCCTCGAAATCATGGATGGACGTACGCACAAACTCTCCGGCCTTCTTGTCCGGGCAGACCGCCTCTACAACGTAACCGAGCATGGTCAGGGCCTGAAACGGGACCATGACCTCGTAATCCTCGACGTAATCACCTACCAGCATCAGTATTTTCTTGGACATGTTCGCGCCTCCTTCAGCGGTTGAATTCAGGATCGCGCAAGGCATGCCTGAACTCGTTGGTTTATAAAGAAGGGTGATTCATAGATCCTGAAGCGGGTGCTTGTCCATTGTCCATGGATGTTCAGTGGGGAGCGGTCTGTGTCCGAAGCGGAAAAATTGATTTTTTCCCTTGGATCAGTTACGTAAGTATTTTACTCAAGGAATTGTTTTTTTCATGACCACGAGCACAACCTCAGGGGATTTACGTGAACTCATTTTTGAAAGTCTTTATCGCATGTTTTTTGGCCGGGTTTGTCATGGTGACGCCTGCGTCGGCTTGGGATGCGAATGGTTTCAAGCTCAAGACGCGTCCGCAAGCTGGCAGTGTCGAACATGAGCTCCAGACGTTGCCCCCCGTCGAAAAGGACGGGTGGAAGCTGGACACGCTCGTTTTGCAACCCGGCAGCAGAAGCCAAGGGTATCATGGGGTTTTGACTCGTGAAGGAACTGAAATCCAGGGACAGAAAGGGGAAGAGATTGAAACACCCCTTGGGCTGCTTCAATATCACGGCTCGATGGACGAACGTCCGCATCTTTGGTCGCATTCCGGATGGGTCATGATCACCCCGGAATCTGGCGGAGAAAACAATATGCTCCCAATGAAGAAATGATGGTGCTGCAAAATAAACACTAAGTCTTTGCAGCATTGCCGCGCACGCGTGTCATGTCGGAAAATGGCGCGAAATTCATTCTTTTGAGATATTTTAAAAGACATTGATCCCCTTCTTCAAGGGGATGACGTCTTTTTGCAGTGTCGTCTTCTTTGAAGAGGTGCAGATTTTTTTTGCATTGATATCAGAAATAATATTTCGGTGATGACAATATTTTTGGAAACATTTTATCGTTACGAATGGATTGGTTGGTTGAAATTTCAAAATTAGGAGGAAATTTGTTGTGAAATGTTTTTTTTCGTGTGTGTTCATCTTGTTTGCCATTGTCACATTCCCTTTTTCTTCAACAGCGTTCATGGGTTACGGCGGATGCATGGATAAATGCGACGGAGATCCTCAATGCATAAAGGACTGTCGTGAAATGTATAAAAGCGAAAAAGACGCCCATGAAGAATACAAGAATGATTTCAGAGAATGCTTTAATTCCTGCTATGATCTTCGTGGAAAGGAAAAAGAAGATTGTCTCGAAAAATGCAGGGGTGATTATAAGTTTGGAAGGGATTTGCCAAAAAAATAGACCCTCATGCCAAAGTATCGCTGTTCCTATATGTCATGTTCTTGAGAAAGGGGATTGGCAAAAAAATACGGTGGCAAGTTGGCCTGCCCACGAAAGGAGGGTCAGCGATATGTTCGGATATCAAATCCGCAAAATACAAAGGGAGAGTAGGGCAATGCACTTTTTGAAAAACAAAATTTTCTGGATTACTCTGGCGGTTTTGCTTTTTTTCGTGTCTCAGGCAAGTGCTTGGATTGTGCATGCCAAATGGGAGTGCTGCGGAGCAAACCCTAAAGAACGAGTCAAGGTTCGATGCAATTCAGGTGTTGTCCCGACCTTTGTGAAGGTCAATGAAAAGTGGTACTTCAAAAAAGAAGGTGGTCCTGATGGTGCAGGCACGGCCTACCCCTCTTTGGACGCAGCTGCCAAGGATTTTTGCAAAGAGTGATTTCTGAAGAATCAGGGCGGTTTTTTATGACAATGCAGGAGAGCGAATAATCTCCTGCATTTTTTTTAACACACGATAGCAGGGAAAACAGGAAATTGCGTCAGAGACCTGTTACTTATCGTCAATCAAAAGATCGACAATGTCATGATATCCAGGAACTGGATCGCTTTTGGCCACTATCTCGACAACCCGTGCAAGACCCGATGCATACGCCGATTTGCCAAGCACCTTCGTTTCCAATCGAATCGAGACTTCAGGATTTTTGATCACGATCTCATGGTATGCATGTCGATCCAAAAATGAAGAGGGGATCTGAAGAACCTCGTTTTGCTCTTTCGGATCCCTGACGGATCGAATCCGGCTCTCGGGTACGCCCAGGGATTTGGCAAGATGGACGGCGGTGCCGGGCCTGGTGCTTTTCGATGCCTGGTGGGATTCGGTGATTTCGATGTCCTGGCCCTGGAAATATTTGGCCGACTGTTTGACCATGGCCATGAAGGAGAGCATCTGCATGTTCACGTTGGGGCAGATGACCACCGGGAACGAGATCGTGGCGGGGAAGCGTGATTCGCCGGTGGACAGGTCGAGCAAGGTGAAAGCGGTGGCGGCGCAGAATTCGATGACATCGCTGAGTTCACGTCCTGAACCGGCGTGCACCACCATGTATCGATCGCTTTTTGGAGTGTTCTGGCCAGTCCACGGAATCACGCGAGAGATTGCCGAACCGTTCAGGCCATTCAAGAGTTCGGTCGCCAGTTTTCCGTGGCCAACGATGATAATCGTAAACTTTTCCATACCTTCCTTTCCTTGTCGTTGCGCTTGGGCGCCCCAGGCCCATGAATCCATGTTCAGTTCGCTACATGATTGGCAGTGCTCACGGCAAGCGCTTATTTTGTCCTATATCCTTGTATCCATGAATGTTTTTCTTGCTTGTCAAAGGGACCGGGAAGTGCGCGGCATGCAATGTCACGATTTGCATGCCGCAAGAATGCTCGCGACAGACAGTCGCCTCAATCCAGCCACGTTCGCCAGCCCCCAAAAAAAAACCATCCGAATCCGGATGGCCTGGCCGCTGCCTGATAGCTGCCTGATAGCTGCCTTGTCGCTGCCTTGCCTCTGCCTGGCCGCTGCCTTGTCGCTGCCTTGTCGCTGCCTTGCCTCTGCCTTGTCGCTGCCTTGTCGCTGCCTTGTCGCTGCCTTGTCGCTGCCTTGTCGCTGCCTTGTCGCTACCTTGCCTCTTCCTGGCATCAGCCCTGGAGTATCTGGCCCGCGACACGGAGCATCTCGCGGATGTCCATGGGTTTGGCCACATAGGCGTTCATGCCGACGTCCAGGAAGAGCTCCCTGTCTCCGGCCATGGCGCAAGCCGTCAACGCGATGACGGGAATGTTCCTGACCATCTCCCCGGCCTCTCCCCGGCGGATGCGCATGGTGGCCTCGATGCCGTCCATGTCCGGCATCTGCACATCCATGATCACAAGATCAAAGGGGTGGCCGCGCAGGGTGTCCAGGGCTTCCTGACCGCCACGGACATGAACCACTTCGCCTCCGTGGCGACCGAGCAAGGCCTGCTGGGCCAGGGCGCTGACCTGATCATCTTCCACCAGCAGAATGCGCCTTCCCGAAAGATTGGTGGCTTCCAGGCCATCGGCGTCGCCTGGGTGATCAAGGGTCGAATCCATCGCAAAAGACAGGGAAAAGGCAAAGGCCGTGCCCTTGCCCGCCTCGCTGATCACGGACATGCTCCCGCCCATGAGTTCCACCAGGCGTTTGCAGATGGAGAGGCCGAGTCCGACACCCTTGCGGCTGCGGACATATCCATCACTGATTTGGATGAACGGGTCAAAAAGGCTCTTGAGTTCATCGTCGGGTATGCCGATGCCCGTGTCCGATACCTCGAAAAAGATCCGAACCGTTTCCGGAACGACGGCGGGCAGTCTGAAAGCCTGTACGGATACGCTGCCCGAGGAGGTGAACTTGCAGGCGTTATCCACAAAATTGTTGAGGATCTGCTGCAAGCGAAACGCATCCCCGATGATGCGGCAAGGCAGGGCCGGATCCAGGGTGAATTCCAGCGTCACTTTGCTGTCCTCAAGAAAAGGCGCGAACAGTTCGCGAACTTGGACAAAGACACTCTCAAGGCTCATCGGTGACGCCTGAATGGCGAGCTTGCCTGCCTCGATGCGGGAAAAATCCATGATGTCCGAGAGCAGCCGAACTAGGCGGTCGCAGGATCTGACGGCCATGTCCACGAAAGAATCCTGGTCCTCGCTGAGTTCCGTGGTCTGCAAAAGCTGAAGCATGCCCATGATCCCGTTTATTGGCGTGCGGATCTCATGACTCATGCTGGCCAGAAAGCCGGACTTGACCCTGCTGGCCTCCTCGGCCAGTTCCTTGGCTTTCTTGAGGGCCTCTTCGGAACGCCAGCGCTCGGTGATGTCCTCGGCCGAGCAGACCACATATTCCACCATTCCGTCGGAACGGAGTTTGGGTGATTTGAGGATTGATACAAGCCTTTGGTCACCCGAAAAATGCGGCAGCCACTCCTCGGTGCGGACCGGACGTCCCGAAAAAAAGACCTGCTCGTTTCCCTGTCGGCAGATATCTGCCACATCGGCGGGGTAGATTTCGTAAAGATCCCTGTAGGCCATGTCTTTAATGGCGAATCCGCCAAAGGCGGCATGAGCCCCGTTGACCGCGCCATAGGTTTGCTCGTCGGTCAGATACCAGACCTGCGTCTGGATGTTCTCAAGCAGGATGCGCTGCTCCTCGGCGGCCTTTTTCAGGAGGGTTTGGGCCTGCATGCGCGCGGAGATGTCCATGGCGATGCGGATCCGGGCCGGACGACCGTCAAACCAGGACACGGACCTGTCGAAATACAGATTCCATTTTCCGGTCTGAGCATCGAGGGCCTCCCAGGAGAGCGTTTTGTCTCCGGAATCATCCCTGACTGTGCGCAACCCTTCCGTTTCGCCATGCTGATGCCGGAAGTGGTAGGGGTCCGTGCCGAATTTTGCTGAACTCTCCCGCATGGAAGCGTTCATGAACAGAATTTCGTCCGTGGCGACATCCCAGACACAGATGTCGGCCGGGATGCTGTCGAGAATGGCGCGCAGGGCGACGTTGCCCGCCTCCAGTTCCTTTTCCATTCTTTTTTGAACGGTAACGTCCCTGGCCGACCCCACGGTTCCGATCATGGCCCCGGTTTCGTCGAAGAGCGGGGCCTTGCGCACGTCGAGAAACAGAAATTTTCCGGCGATATTGCCATATTCATCGAACTGTTGCGCACACGCCGAATCGATGGTGATCTGATCCGTGTCGCGACAGATTTCTCCGAAACTGTGCCAGTCGGGATTGTCTGGATGCCGGGCACGTTCCCGCTGCGCGAAGAAAAGGTCCGTCTTGCCGATGGGCTCGCTGGTATCGCATGCACCCAGCAGCGTCTCGCAAACAGCCTTGTTTGCAAAAATATACTTTTTTTCCAGATCCTTGGCCCAGATCATGTCCGGCACATTGTCGCAGATGAGGCGCAGCATCGTGTCGAGCTGCCGGCTCTTGCGCTCAAGGGCCTTGCGGGTTTCGATCTCGTTCTTCTGCTGCGTGATGTCCGTGGCCACCCCGTGCATGACGAGCCCATCGCCCTCATCCGTCATGACCGCCTTGTCGTGAAACCACATCACCCTTCCGGCCTCGTCCAGGACGCGATACTCGACGTCGAGAACGCCTGATCGCGAAGCCTGTTCCATCGCCGTCTGGTAGATGGCGGTGTCTTCAGGATGGATGCGATCGGTCCAGAACCCTTCCGCCGTATCCGCCGCCTCGGGATTGTACCCCAGGACAGCGCGGGCCTGGGGTGAGCAATAATGCGTCGTGGAACCTTCGAAACTTCGGGAATAGACGATGACCGGAATGGTTTGAACCAGCCGGCTCAGATTCGTGTGAGCCTGCTTGACCGCGCGTTCAGCATCCTGACGCAGTTCCAACTCTCGCTTGGCGTTGGATACCGCGCTGGTCAGGGCCGCCGTCCGGTCACGAATGGTGTCGTTGAGTTCCTGCTGGGTGTAGTGGAAGATGCGGCGCGTTTCGAGCCAATCCGTCATGTCCCAGAATATGATGTATGCCGTTTCCGCGAGGTCGTCGCCGCCGTTCAGAATTTCCGCCACCGCCTGCACTCTGCGCTGCACGCCATCCTTACGAGTCACCGCGAAGATTATGGAGTCCGGGACGTCGCCTTCCAGCACCTGCGCGAAAAAAGCCCGGAATGCCGCTGCCTCATCCGTAGTGAGATGCTTGCAGAATTGGGTCAAGGAGGGAACCCGCACGGACGCATGGCCGAGCATTCTACACAGGGATTTGGACCAGATGTTTTTCCCGCCGGGACCGGAGAGCATCCACAGCCCGCAGGTTGAAAAGGGCCGGACGCCTCCGTCGTTTTCAGGAAACGAATGGGCGTTGATCATGACCGGATCATTGCCGTTACCGTTGCCAAGGAAAAAGCTTGCGATATGCGTGTCCAGGGCACTGGCAGCCTTGGACAAAAAATCAAGCGATGGATTGCATTGCCCGCGTTCGATCTGACCCAGATGCTGCTTCGTAACGCCGATGACCTCGGAAAGACTTTCCTGAGTCAGATTGCGTAGCTGGCGATAGAGTCTAAGCCTCCCGCCGACGTCGTTACGATCCATACCTACCTCCTGAAATTCAAAACATGCGACAAAACCTGAAAACCGTTCAGTCTTTTCTTCGTGGGCGCAGATGGTCAGTTCAGGTTTTTCGTCCAGGAAGCTAGCTCATAGGCTAAAAAAATTAAACAATGCTCCATCTTGTTTTAGTTGCATGACCAGTATTTCCGGCAAATTTATTAATAATAGAAGCCAAGCTTTTGTTTAAAAAAGAAAATTTGTCATACAAAAAACAATTTTGAATTTTTAAAAACTGCAATGTCATACAGGAATATTTACTCGACTTTCGGGGTTGTTAGTAAAGTCGTCGAAACAGAAATCTATTGGGAATAATTGAATATTTTGATTGAGGGGATCCTCCTTCTGTAGTAGT
>NZ_JADBGG010000025.1 GCF_014873765.1 Desulfomicrobium macestii
CCGGAGTTGGCTGCATTGGTCGGGGCAAGCACGCCGGCCGCGAAAATCAGCTTGTTTTCGGCGGAAAGCGGGTGACAGTTTGCCGGGACTTCCTTGTTGACCACTCTTGAGGTCAGGGCGCGACCTCCAAGACCGGCCAGCTCGCCGAGTTCTTCAAACTTGAAGCTTTTGGTTCTGGTATTGATGCGTAGGATTTTCATGAAGACTCCTTGATCAGCAAATCGGGTAAGAAGTTTGTGAAAGGCACAGGATCATGCCTCTCAAGACATAAAGCAAAAAAAAGGGCAGGGTTGGGAGGAATGCCACCTCTCAACCCTGCCCCAGTTACTGGCATCATACAATTACGGCAGTCTCACGCTTCGGGTCCGGATCAGGGTGACCCGGCTTGCACACACTTCACGCTTCAAAGCCGCGAACCCGCGCACCACGTTTCGTCGAATCTGGCCGTTTCCAGAAAATCTTCATCGCGCACCGTGGCCCCGACCTCATCGCGCTCAAGGCCGACTTTCCAATCAACCTCTTCCAGGGAAAGCAGCGAAGCATCGTCAAACCACATGCGGACCTCCGGTTTCTGAAAAAAAAAGCGCGCCGGTTGGCCGGCGCGCAATGATTAATTACAGGGCAGCCTCGTAAATGCGGGCTACATCGGCGTCTTTCAGGCAGACGGGATTGGTGAAACCGCAAGCATCTTTCTGAGCGTTGCCGGTCATGATGGCGATGTCTTCCTTCTTGACGTCCTTGCCATAACGCTTGCCCAGCTCGATCAGGCCGGAAGGAATGCCGACGTCGGTGGACAGCTGCTTGATGGCGTCAAGAGCCTTTTCCGCACCAGCACGCAGGGACATGCCTTCAACATTCTCGCCCAGGAACTTGGCCATGTCGACAAAGCGCTCGAGCTTGGCGTTCAGGTTGGCGCGCTCAACGTGGGGCAGCAGGATGGCGTTACATTCACCATGGGGCAGATCGTAGAAGCCGCCCAACTGGTGAGCCATGGCGTGAACGTGACCAAGGCTGGCGTTGTTGAAAGCCATGCCGGCCAGATACTGTGCGAAACACATACCTTCGCGGGCTTCGATGTCCTTGCCGTTGGCAACGGCTTTGCGCAGGTACTTGGCGATCAGTTCGATGGCCTTCTGTGCGCAGGCGTCGGTCATGGGGGTAGCGATGGTGGAAACATAGGCTTCCACGGCGTGGGTCAGGGCGTCCATGCCGGTGGCTGCGGTCAGCGCCGGGGGCATGCCGACCATCAGCATCGGATCGTCGATGGCGATACCGGGGGTGACGCGCCAATCAACGATGGCCATCTTAACCTTGCGGGAAGTATCGGTGATGATACAGAAACGGGTCATTTCAGAAGCGGTGCCGGCGGTGGTGTTCACGGCCAGATATGGAGGCATGGGCTTGGTGGACTTGTCCACGCCTTCGAAGTCATGAATCTTGCCGCCGTTGGCGACAACAAGGCCGATACCCTTGCCGCAGTCATGCGAGCTGCCGCCGCCCAGGGAAATCAGGGAATCGCATTTGGTTTTCTTGTACACGTCGACACCGGCGTGAACGTTGTTGTCGGTGGGGTTCGGAATGGTTTCGTCGTATACTTCATACTTCATTCCGGCGGCGTCCAACAGGTCGGTGATCTGCTTGGTCAGACCGCAGCCAGTGATGCCCTTGTCGGTAACTACCAGGGGCTTGCTGCCGCCCAGAGCCTTGATTTTCTCAGGAATCTGCTTGGAAGCACCAATACCGATCAGAGTAACGCTGGGAATGAAAAATCCATACACCATTTCTTGAACAGCCATGATTGCACCTCGCTAAAGATTGTTTGACTCGAATAGAATCCACTCAATTAACTCTCGTGATTCCCCATAAGGCAAGAATGAGGCCAGACTGCTCGAAAACGTGAAAAATCCTTGCTTTTACACTGTAACATACCGAAATAAAATACCATAGCCAATTCACTCTACCCCTGAATGAAAGGCGACCGGCAATATGTTTTCAAAGCCCATCCCGTTTTGTATCACTTTGATCCTGGCCTTTATAGACAAGTTGAGTCAAAATGACTCATTGTGCCTCCCCGCCCCAAAAAAGCACCTTTGCCAGTCCTCTCAATGTTGGGTAGCATGGCCGAAATCGACCATATTATTCTTATTATTTTCAACGCCTTGAAGATATTCATCAAAGAAACGGCGTATGCCGGACAAGCCGGGACAAGCGGTCGTGTTCTTGCACTCTAAATGAAACAGACCAGTCGAGCCCAATCCCGGAACTCAAAGACAAACCCGTCGCGAGGAAAAGACATGGATATAAGAAAATTCTCTCTGCCAGAAATAATTTTCGGACATGGCAGCATGGAATATACAGGATCGTACGCTTTGCAGCTCGGCGCCAAGAAAGTCTTTGTGGTCAGCGATCCGGGTCTCGAGCGCAGCGGCTGGGTCGGCAAGCTCATCGAAGTTCTTGAGGCCTCGGCCTTGAAGTGGGTTTACTACTCGAACGTGAGCTCCAATCCGCGTGACTATGAAGTGCATCTGGGTGCGGATCTGTACAAGGCCGAAGGCGCGGACGTGGTCATCGGCCTTGGCGGAGGCAGCCCGCTGGACATGGCCAAGGGTGTGGCCACCGTGGCCAGCAACGGCGGGATAATCCAGGACTACGAAGGCGCGAACCTGATCATCAGGCCGCTTCCGCCCATGATCTTCCTGCCGTCCACGGCCGGAAGCGGCTCGGACATTTCCCAATTCGCCATCATCACCGATGTGGCGCGCAAGGTGAAAATGTCGCTCATCAGCCGCTCCCTGACGCCCAACGTATCCATCATCGATCCGGAAATGCTCTCCACCGCCGGCGACGACCTCATCGTGACCTCAGCCGTGGACGCACTGTCCCACGCCGTGGAATCCTACGTCTCGCTCATCGCCCACACGCTGACCGAGACCCAGGCCGTAAAAGCCATGCACCTCATTCTGGACAATTTGAAACCAGCTCTCAAAACCCGCGATCCCCTCGCCATGGAAAACCTGTCCATGGCGGCGGTTGCCGCAGGAATGAGCTTCAGCAACGCCAGTCTTGGGGCCTGCCATGCCATTGCCCACTCTCTTGGCGGATTTTTCGATACCACGCACGGAATGGTCCACCCGGTGCTCCTCCCTGCGGTCATGAGCTACAACCTGCCTGCCTGCGAGGCAAAGATGGCCACCATCGGAGAAATTGTCCTCGGCAAACGCCTGTCGTCATCCCTGCAAACAGCCGAGGGCGGCATCAAACGTCTCAAGGAGATTTTTCTGGAACTCGGCACCGCGGTTCATTTTCGCGAAATTGTGGATGACGAGACCGCCTTCCCCCAGATCTGTGAAATGGCCACCAAGGACGCATGCCTGCTGACCAACCCTCGCCCGGCCACGGCCGAGGAATTGCTGCGCATCTGCCAGGAGGTCTGGTGATGGGTAAGACCACGCTCAGCGACATCGTCGGGCCGGAATATACCAAGCTCGGTTTTTTCCGCGAAGTGCAGGAAAAAATGGGAGAGCTTGAGACATATAATGCGGAGCTTGAACGGAAAAAACAGGAAATCCAGGACATCCTGAACGGAATCATGGATCTTTTGGCGGTGGTCTCGCCGGATTACCGCATTGTCTACGTGAACAAGGTGTTCAACGACTATTTTGATATCCCCCACCCAGAAGGGCTCTTCTGCTATCAGGTTTTCCGGGGCGGCTCCGAGCCCTGCCAGATCTGCCCCCTGCGCACGGCCCTGCAAACCGGCAAGCCCGACCGGGCCTCATATATCGACCACCGACCGGACCGCAGCCTGCACTTCGAGGTCGTGGCCTCGCCCATGTTCGACGACAAGAGCCAGGTTCGCACGGTCCTGGTCTCAAAACGCGACGTGACCATGGAAAAAGAATATCAGGCCAAATACTATCAGGCCGAAAAAATGGCCACCATCGGCCTTCTGGCGGCGGGCGTGGCGCATGAGATCAACAATCCCCTGGCGGCCATCAGCGGCTTCTCCGAGGCATTGAAACGCCGCCTGCCCTACCTTGGGACCCTTCTGGACAAGGAAACGGAACAGGGCATCCTGGAGGATTTCACGGACTATACGACCACCATCCTCGAAGAATGCAACCGCTGCCGGGACATTGTCGGCAACCTGCTCTCGTTCAGCAGCCAGAAAACATGCAAATTCAATACAATAGACCTAAACTCTCTGGTCACGGGGTCCCTCAAGATTCTGCATCACCAGATCAAGTTGCATCCGGGCATAACCCTGCATCAGGATCTGTGCCCCGAACCCGTGACCATCCGGGGCGCCCAGGGCGAACTCAAGCAGGTCCTTTTGAACCTTGTGCTGAACGCCATGGACGCCATCGACGCCAAGGGAACCATCACCATCCGCACCAGCATGGACAACGCGGAACGCGCGGCGCTCATTGTCGAGGATACCGGACAGGGCATCCCCCCCGAAACCCTGGACAAGCTTTTCATCCCCTTTTTCACAACCAAGACCAAAGGGCACAGCATCGGCATCGGCCTGTCCATCTGCTACAACATCATTAAAATGCACGGCGGGGAAATCCACGTCTGCAGCGAACCCGGCAAGGGTTCCGCCTTCCGGGTCATGCTCCCGACCGGATTTTCAGCAAACAACAAGGAAATGACTACATGAGCATCTTCAATTCCATTGAAATACTCGTCGTGGATGACGAGTCCAATATACGCAAGCTCTTCTCCCGCGAACTGGCCTCGCCCGGCCGCACCATCCACACCGTGGGCAGCGCCAAGGAGGCTTTCGAGCACCTGCACAAACATTATTACGACATCATCATTCTCGATATACGCCTGCCCGACGCCAACGGCCTTGAACTGATGACCAAGCTGCTTGAGACCGTGCCCAACGTGGCCATCATCCTCATCACCGGCTACGCCGACGTGGACAACGCCGTGGAGGCCATGAAGAACGGGGCTTACGACTACATCACCAAGCCCTTCTCTCTGGATCGCATGGAGCAGGTCATCGAGAAGGCCTACCAGCGAGTCCGCCTTCAGAGAGAAAATGAGCTCCTGCGCCACAATTCAGAGCACAAGTCCATGCCCAAATTCATAGGGCACTCCAAATCCGTGCAGCAGGTCCGCTATCTCATCGAAAAAGCCGCGCCCACGGATGTGCCGGTCCTTCTGACCGGGGAAAGCGGCACGGGCAAGAACGTGGCCGCCGCCGCCCTGCACGCCAAAAGCAAACGCGCGGGACAGCCGCTCATCATCAAAAACTGCGGCACCTTCGACAAGGAATTGCTCAGAAGCGAACTATTCGGATACTGCAAGGGCGCCTTCACCGGAGCGGAGCGCAGCCATGACGGCCTCCTGTCCCTGGCCCACAAAGCCACCCTCTTTTTCGACGAAGTCGGGGAACTGACCCTGGAGTTGCAGGGCGCCCTCCTGCGCGTGCTTGAAACCCAGCATTTCAGGCGTGTGGGAGACAAGGAGGAGCGTTGCGTGGATGTACGCTTCGTCTTTGCCACCAACAAGGACCTGGCCAAGGAAGTCGAGATGGGACGCTTTCATGACGCCTTCTACCACCGCATCAACGTCTTCAACATAGAGCTGCCGCCGCTGCGTGAACGGCGCGAGGACATCCCGGCCCTGGTCGAGTACTTTCTCATGTCACTGGCCAAGGATGGGCAGGAGTACAAGATCTCGCCCCGGGCCATGCAGCAGCTCATGGACAATCCCTGGCCCGGCAATGTGCGCGAACTCAAGAACATCATCGAGCGGGGCATGATCCTGGCCGAGAACAACATCATAAATGTCCAGGCCCTGCCATTCTGCCAAAAGAGCTGCCAGAATCCGCGTGAAAAAGGATTTTCAACCCTTGAGGAGCTGGAACGTTCACATATCAGCATGGTCATGCATGCCGTGCAGGGCAACAAGTCCCGCGCGGCCCAGGTACTGGGTATCGGACGCAAGACCCTTTACAGAAAGCTCGAAGAGTACAGGCTGACCGAAGTGGGCCTGCAGAACGCCAATTTTCTGAGCAAATAGCGGGGTGGATCTTTTTGACACGGTCTAAAAACGCATTACCGAATCAGGGGCGCCGACAGGGCCCCCGAGAAACACCGGTAAATCATGGTGCGCAATAACCGCTTATGGCTGTTGTGTTTTTTCCCGTCATCCTCTAGCCTGGGGCGGATCGTAAATTGCGCCGCGTCCGGGCTGGCCCGTGCCTGACCGTGCGACGGCAAAAAACTCCAGGATTCGCCAATGCCAACGGTATTTTTCTTTTGCGACGCCACAGGGCGCGTCGTCGAAGCGCACGCAGGGGAATTCGAGGAATGGGACCTTTCTCCCGGCACATCCCTGTGCAACGCCTTGGGCATTGACTGCCCGAACGGAGAACTTCTGAAGGCCCGCCTTTCCCCAGGCACCACACACACTCTGACCGGACCATCGGGACAGCCCATAAGCCTGCGGATCATGCCCCTGCCCAAAAGCCTTGCCCCCGAGGGAGGATTCCTCGCCACCGTAAGAATCTCCTCGCAGCTCGGCATCCTCGCCACGGACAATCCCGAACCCTCGGCCGCCACGCTGGATTATGCCGTGTTCAACGCCGTGTTCAACGACGCACGTGACGCGATCCTGCTCACGGATGAACAATTCCGCATCCTTGCCGCCAACCGCAAAGCCCACTCCCTGTACGCCGAAGGAGAAGAACCACTGGCCGGCGCCACGTTCAAACGCATCCTGCGCGCCGTGGACGAAGCGCGAGTCCTGGCCTCGGCCAGATCCCTGAAAAACGGGGCCTCGTGGCGTGGCACTCTCACGACCTTGAGGCCGGACGGCCAGGAAACACCGGTCAAGCTGGGCGTTCGATGCCTGAGCGTGGGCGAAGTGCGGCTGTTCCAATTCATGATGCGCGACCTGCGCGGACGCATCGCCCTTGAACGCGACCTGGCCCAGAGCCGACTGGCGGTCGCGGACATGAACACGGCCCTGAAGCAGGTTCTGCGCAATGTGGAAGAAGAACGCCAGGAGCTCAAGGACGAACTTGTGCAGCAGGTCCGTGAAGAAGTTCTGCCAACGGTGGAACGGATCGCCCTGGAAGACTCGCCTCTGGTACGCCAGGCCTACAGATCCGCCCTGGAGGAAAAGATCGCGGACATGGGCGTAACCACCCCCGAATCGGCCAATCTCTTTGCCAGACTCACTCCCCGCGAAATGGACATCTGCCGTCTCATCCAGCAGAGTTGGCAAGGCCGGGCCATCGCCGAGGAACTCGGCATCTCCTTTGAAACCCTGCAGACACACCGCAAGAACATCCGCCGCAAGCTCGGGCTCAAGGGCGGCCCGATTTCCCTTTCCGCCTTTGTGCAACAGCATCCTCCATTCTGATCTGTCGGGTACTCGCCCATACCCGATACGTCCCCGCTCCCTCCCCTTGATCTCTCGCGCTTTTCCCCTAGTCTATCCAATGCTGCAAAAAGGCGCGCAAGAAAGCGCGCTTCGTTAACTTGAGCCAAGGAGACTTAATGGCAAAAATATATGTAGAAGGTCTGTATAAAATTTTCGGCCCCAACCCGAAGAAAGCTCTGCAGATGTTATCCCAAGGCAAAAGCAAGGACGACATCATGGCCTCCACCCGGCACGGCGTAGGCGTCAACAACGCCAATTTCGAAGTGCATGAAGGGGAGATCGTGGTAGTCATGGGCCTGTCCGGCAGCGGAAAATCCACGCTGGTGCGCTGTCTGAACCGCCTGATCACGCCTACCGCAGGCAAGATTCTCATCGACGGACGCGATGTCCTGACCATGGGCGAGGACGAACTGCGGCAGTTGCGACAACGCAAGATGGGCATGGTCTTCCAAAATTTCGCCCTCTTTCCGCACCGCACCGTGCTCGAAAACGCCGCCCTCGGCCTTGAAATCCAGGGTATGGACAGGGAGCAACGGCTGAAACTTGCCGATGAAGCCCTCTCCCTGGTCGGACTTGACGGATGGGGCGCATCATATCCGCGCCAGCTGTCCGGCGGGATGCAGCAGCGAGTCGGACTTGCCAGGGCGCTGGCCCTGAGTCCCGACATCCTGCTCATGGACGAAGCCTTCAGTGCGCTCGATCCCCTCATCCGTCGCGACATGCAGGACGAACTGATCAGCCTGCAGGAACGGATGCAGAAAACCATCGTCTTCATATCGCATGACCTGGACGAAGCCCTGAAGCTCGGCGACCGCATCATTCTAATGAAGGACGGCGCCATCGTGCAGATTGGATCACCGGAAGAAATCCTGACCCACCCGGCCGATGAATACGTAGCGCGATTCGTCGAGGACGTGGACATCACCAAAGTCCTGACCGCCGAATCCGTCATGAAGCACAGCGAGGCCGTGGCCTATCTGCGCACAGACGGTCCCCGTGCGGCCCTGCGCAAGATGCGTAAGCACAACATCGCCCATCTCTTCGTCGTGGACCACACGCACCGGCTGGTAGGGATCGTCTCCGCCGACGCGGCGGCCATCCTGGCCCAACGCGGCGAGGGAAGCCTGACCGAAGCCATCTGCACGGATATCAAGACCGTTTTTCCGGACACGGCAGCTCATGATCTCTTCAGCATAATGGCCGATCTGCCTTACCCGCTGGCCGTGGTCGATGAAGCAAACAAGTTCAAGGGAGTCATTGTACGCGGCACACTTGTCGCGGCCCTGGCTGAAAGAGGAGGTGCCGCATGAACGAGTACAAACTGCCGGTAGGCGAAGTCATCGAGACTGGCATCGACTTTCTGGTCGAACACTTGTCATTTATCACCAAAGCCAGCGCCGAGGTGGTCGAGACGCTGCTGGGGGCCATGGAAAGCGGCCTGCTGCTCATCCCCATCCCGGTTTTCATCGTGCTGGTGGGAGCCTGCGTATGGTTCCTGACCAAGGAGCGCAAACTCACCCTGGGCAGCGCTCTCGGCCTTGCGCTGATCTGGAACATGGGACTTTGGACCGCGACGGTCAGCACCATCGCCCTGGTTCTGGTCGCCACGCTCTGCGCCATCGCCATCGGCGTACCGCTGGGTATCTGCGCGGCCATCAGCAAAGGCACATACAAGGTGGTCATGCCCGTCCTCGACGTGATGCAGACCATGCCGGCCTTTGTCTATCTGATCCCGGCCATCCCCTTTTTCGGGCTGGGCAAGACAGCGGCCATTTTTTCCACGGTCATTTTTTCAATGCCTCCGGCGATCCGCTTCACGTGCCTCGGAATCCGACAGATTCCCGCGGAGCTTGTGGAATGTTCCACCGCTTTCGGCGCAACGCGCATGCAGAGACTGTACAAGCTGGACCTGCCCCTGGCCGCGCCGACCATCATGGCCGGCATCAACCAGACGGTCATGCTGGCCCTGTCCATGGTCGTCATCGCGTCCATGATCGGCGCCAAGGGTCTGGGCGGAGAGGTTTGGAAAGCCATCCAGCGCCTGCAGATGGGGCGCGGATTCGAGGCGGGCATAGCCATTGTCATCGTGGCCATGATCCTGGACCGGGTGCTGCAGAAGCTTGGCACCCGAAAAGAAAACTAAAACAAAGGAGTTACCTGTGAAAAGAATTCTACTTACCATCGCGTGTCTGATGCTCTTGATTCAACCTGCCATGGCCGCCAAGGGCAAGGTTCGCATCGCTTACGTCGAATGGGACTGCGCCACGGCCAGCACTACGGTTGCCAAGGCCGCGCTGGAAGAAATGGGTTATGAAGTCGAAACCCTCGCGGTCGCGGCAGCAGCCATGTGGCAGGCCCTTGGAACCGGCGACGTTGACGCCATGGTCACCGCCTGGTTGCCCGTGACCCATGCCGACTATTACGCAAAGGTCAAAGACAAGGTCGAAAAAGTGTCCGTGGTCTCCGGCGGAGCCAAGCTTGGCTGGGCCGTGCCTGCGTACGTTACCATCAACTCCATTGAGGAGCTGAACGCCAACGCCGACAAATTCAACGGCAAGATCATCGGCATCGACCCGGGCGCCGGCCTCATGAAGCTGTCCGAACAGGTCATCGCCGACTACAAGCTGGACAAGCTGGAACTGATGGAAGGCAGTGGTGCAACCATGACCGCAGCCCTGGACAATGCCATAAAGAACAAGGAATGGGTGGTCGTCACCGCTTGGTCCCCACACTGGATGTTCGGCAAGTGGGAACTCAAGTACCTGGAAGACCCCAAGGGCATCCTTGGCGGCGAAGAACAGATCGAGGCCATCGTGCGCAAGGGCCTGGACAAGGACATGCCTGAAGTTCATGCCTTCTTCTCCAACTTCAAGTGGGATTCCCCGGCACAGCTGCAGATGGTCATGGCCTGGAACCAGGAAGGCGGAAGCCCCGAGGAAAACGCCCAGCGTTTCCTGAAGGAATATCCGGAGACCGTGAAGCGCTGGATGGGCAAATAACCGCAGTCTTAAACACGACGCTAAACGGCTCGGGCCAGGGATATGATCCCCGGCCCGAGCCGTTTTTTTTTTGCTTTCCCGGATGACAAGTCCTATAAGACCTATAGGTCCCATGGGACCCATAAATTTCCGCCAGAGGCATCTCCCCAACAAAAAACCCCGGCTCGCACCGGGGTTTTCTGATCAGGCCAGCTTACCGCAACATTTCTTGTACTTCTGCCCACTGCCGCAGGGGCAGGGGTCGTTGCGGCCGACCTTGGGGTCAACCCGGCGCACCGTGTCCGGCTTCTTGTCGGCGGGCTCGTTGCCGCCGACATATTTCACGTCTTCCTGTTCCTCGTGCTTCAGCTCCTCCTGCTTGACCGCCTCGATGCGCAGGTGGGTTAGCGCCTTCATGGTGTTCTCGCGAATGCGGAAGATGAGGTCCTCGAACAGCTCGAAGCCCTCGCGCTTGTATTCCTGCTTGGGATCACGCTGGGCGTATCCGCGCAGGCCGATGCCTTCCTTGAGGTAGTCCATCTGCAGCAGATGGTCTTTCCAGTTGCGATCGAGGGCATCGAGCAGAAAGAAGCGCAGGATTTCCTGGTACTGATCAGGGGCGGCGGCGCGATGTTCCTCCAAAACGGACAGGATCGCGGTCCGTGCATCGTCCTTTTCGATGAATTTTCCACCCGGTGCCATGCGCTCCATGGCGAAGACTTCGTCCAGCTTGGAGCGGATCATGCCCCGGATTTCTTCGGGAGATTCGGAGTGCCCCTTCTTGTTTTCAAGGGGCTCGTAGACCTGGGAGAGCAGATCGTCGATGAACTCCTCCACCGTGGGCTGCAGGTCGTCGGCGATCATGAACTCGCGGCGCAGGGAATAGATGACCTCGCGCTGCTGGTTCATGACGTTGTCATAGTCGATGAGCTGCTTGCGGATCTCGAAGTTGTGTCCTTCGACCCGCTTCTGGGCATTTTCAATGGACCGTGAAATGAGCGGATTCTCGATGGTCTGACCGTCTTCCAGGCCCAGCTTGTCCATGATTCCGGCGATGCGGTCGGATCCGAAGAGACGCATGAGCGTGTCGTCCAAGGCCAGGTAGAAGCGCGAGGAACCGGGGTCGCCCTGACGTCCGGCGCGGCCGCGCAGCTGGTTGTCGATGCGCCGGCTCTCGTGGCGCTCGGAGCCCAGGATGTGCAGTCCGCCAAGCTCGCGCACGCCTTCTCCAAGGACGATGTCCGTGCCTCGACCAGCCATGTTGGTGGCGATGGTCACCCGCCCTTTCTGTCCGGCCATGGCCACGATCTCGGCTTCCTTCTCGTGGTACTTGGCGTTCAGGACTTCATGCGGAACGCCTTTCTTCTTGAGCAGGGATGCGATGTACTCGGACTTCTCGATGGATGTGGTGCCGACCAGAACCGGCTGCCCCTTGGCGTGCAGGCCCTTGATCTCCTCCACGATGGCCGCGAACTTTTCGGCCTGCGTCTTCAGGATCACGTCGGGAAAATCCTTGCGCACCATCTGCTTGTTCGGTGGAGCGACCACGACTTCCAGCCCGTAAATCTGCTGGAACTCCACGGCTTCGGTATCTGCCGTACCGGTCATGCCGGCCAGCTTCTCGTACATACGGAAGAAATTCTGAAAGGTGATGCTCGCAAGGGTCTGGTTCTCGGCCTCGACCTTGACCCCTTCCTTGGCTTCGAGGGCCTGATGCAGGCCGTCGCTGAAACGCCGCCCGGGCATGAGTCGGCCGGTGAACTCATCCACGATGACCACCTGTCCGTCCTTGACGATATAGTGATCATCCAGGGTGAAGAGATAATGGGCGCGCAAGGCCTGAAGAATATGGTGCTGCAGGGTGATGTTGGCCGGATCGAAGAGGTTGGTCACGCCCAGGATCTCTTCGCAATGGGCCACGCCCTCGTCGGTGAGCACGACGGTTCGCGCCTTTTCATCGATGGTGAAATGCTCGTCCCGGTCCAGCTTGGGAATGATGGCGTTGACGCGGCCATAGAGCGAGGTCGATTTTTCGCCCGGACCCGAGATGATGAGCGGGGTACGGGCTTCGTCGATGAGGATGGAGTCCACTTCGTCGACGATGGCGAAATTGAGCGGACGCTGCACAAGCTGATGCTTGTAGAATTTCATGTTGTCGCGCAGGTAGTCGAACCCGAACTCGTTGTTGGTGCCGTAGGTCACATCCGCGCCGTAGGCCTGCTGGCGCTCGGCGTCGGAGAGGCCGTGCACGATGACGCCGACGGATAGTCCCATGAACGTGTAGAGCTGGCCCATCCAGGCCGCGTCACGCTTGGCCAGGTAGTCGTTGACCGTGACCACGTGCACGCCCTTTCCAGACAGGGCGTTCAGAACTACTGGCAGGGTCGCGACCAGGGTCTTGCCCTCGCCAGTCTTCATCTCCGCGATCTTGCCCTGGTGCAGAATCATGCCACCCATGAGCTGCACGTCAAAATGGCGCATGCCAAGCACCCGGCGGCTGGCCTCGCGAGTCAGGGCGAAAACCTCGGGCAGCAGGGAATCAAGTTCGCGCCCACCGGCCACTGCTTCCCGGTACTCCGCAAAGCGGCTCGGAATCTCGGCATCGGCAAGAGCCTGCATTTCCTTTTCCAGGGCGTTTATCTTGCCGACCGTGGGCTGCAAGGTTTTCAGGAATCTGTCGTTTCTGGAACCGAATATTTTCTTGGTCAAGTAACCGATCATGAATACTCCCGACTCGTTGGTCTTGGGGATAAAAGAGTCTCTTGCCGGGGGGCGGGTGCTCCGGCTAGAAATCGGACCCATGCCCCGAGCTCACGCACTAGGGCAGATTTTTTACAATTACAACCGCAAGAAGGCAGCCATGAACGAGCATAACCGCGCCCTATTGATCATCGACATGCAACACGACTTCGCCGTGCCCGGCGGGGCCTGCGAGGTAGCCGGGGCCCATGCCACCATTCCGGTCATCCGCAAGGTCCTGACCCGATTTCGGGACCTTGGCTTGCCGGTCTTTCACATCGTGCGCGAATACCGCAGCGATGGCTCCGACGTCGAAATTTCCCGCCTTGAAGCCTTGAAAACCCGGCCCATGGTGGTTCCCGGCACTCCGGGAGTGCGCATCGCGCCAGGGCTTGAGCCCATCGAGGGCGAGTACCGCATCGTCAAAAAACGCTTTAGCGCGTTCATGTTCACGGAGCTCGACCTGATCCTGCGCCGCAAGGGAATCACGCACCTGGCCGTGACCGGCACTCAGCTGCCTTTTTGCCTGCGCACAACCCTGTTTGACGGATTGAGCCTGGGCTACCACATGACCCTGCTGACCGACGCCTCTTCCTCGCGCACGCAACAGATCCACCTGGCCAACATCCAGGACATCCGGGACGCGGGCATGGCCTGCGTGAGCGTGGAGGAATATCTGCACGGCATCAACACGCCGGCCTGATGCCGTGCCGGGGGAAGACCGCCGCCTCTCAGGCCCGGTTCATCTCCCGCTCGGTGTCCCGGTTCACGGCTTTCTGTTTCAAGTCCTCGCGCCGATCGTAGACCTTCTTGCCCTTGGCCAGGGCCAGTTCGATCTTGATCTTGCCGTCCTTGAAATAGAGTTTGGTCGGCACCAGGGTCAGTCCCTTCTGCTCCATCTTCGATTTGAGCGAGTGAATCTCGTGGCGATGCATGAGCAGCTTGCGCTCCCGATCCGGGACATGCTGGGCGTATCCGGCGTTGGCGTAAGTGGAGATATGCACGCCCGAGAGAAAGGCTTCGCCTTCCGTGATGCGTACATAGCCATCCATGAAGTTTACTTTTCCTTCACGCAGGGATTTGACCTCGGAGCCGGTCAGCATGATGCCGGCCTCGATGAAATCGAGCAGTTCGAAAAAATGACGGGCCTTGCGGTTGGCCGCGATGATCTTGATGCCTGTAGGCTTGGCGCACATGAAAAAATCCTTGAAGTTGAAATCTAGTCGTCCACCAGGGAGGAGTAGAACATGAGCTCCTCGGGAAAACGGCGGAAGATCATTTCCCGGACGAGCTTGTTGTTGCGGGCCACCGAATGGCTGGCCATGACCTGCTTCAGGAGGGCGTTGCATTCCTCCATGGAGGCCTGCCGGACGATGCGCTTGATGCCCGGAATGGACTGGGGCCCAAGACTGATGGAGTCGACCTGCATGCCCATGAGTACAGGGATGCAAAAGGGATCGGCCGCAAGCTCGCCGCACAGGCAGACCTCGATGCCCGCCCGGTGGGCCGAGTCCACCACCCACTTGATGGAGCGCACGATGGCCGGATGCAAGGGCTGGTACAGATAGGACACATCCTTGTTGGTGCGGTCGATGCCCAGGGAATACTGAATGAGGTCATTAGTGCCGATACTGAAAAAGTCCACCTCGCGGGCCAGAAAATCGGCGGTGATGACGGCGCTCGGCACCTCGATCATGATGCCCATGGGCATGTCCTCGCGGAAGCAGATCCCTTCCGCGTGCATCTCCTCCTGGACCTCCCGGTAGAACTTCTTGACCTCGACCAGCTCCTGCAGGCCGGAAATCATGGGAAACATGATGGACACGTTGCCAAGCACGCTGGCCTTCAGGATGGCCCGCAGCTGGGTCCGGAAGACCTCGCGGTGCTTCAGGCAGTAGCGGATGGCCCGCAGGCCCAGGGCAGGATTGGACTCTGCCGAGGACTGCATGCGCATGAGCTTGTCCGCGCCCACGTCAAGAGTGCGGATGACCAGCTTCTTGGGCGCGACCAGTGAGGCCATGTCCATGTAGATTTCAGTCAATTCGTCTTCGGTGGGCATTCCGTCGCGGTTCAGGTAGCTGTACTCGGAGCGGAACAACCCGATGCCCTCCCCGCCGTTGTCGTTGACCGCGACGACCTCTTCGAAAAGTTCGATGTTGGCCAGGACTTGCACCCGGTAGCCGTCGATGGTCTCGGCGGGAAGGTGGCAGGAGCGCATGATCGTGGCCTGATAGCCCTCGAACTGAGCCTGCAGGTCCGTGTAGCGGGCCAGTTCGTCTTCGTCGGGATCGATGATGATGCGCCCATGGAAACCGTCCAGGATGATGATCCCGCCCTCGGCCAGGTCATCTCCGAGCCCTTCCATGCCGACCACGGCCGGAATCTGCAGGGACCTTGCGAGGATGCCTGCGTGGGAGGTCTTGCCGCCCTGAGCCGTGGCAAAGGCCATGATCTTGTTGACATCCAGCTCGATGGTATCGGCCGGGGAAAGATCATGGGCCAGCAGGATGGCGCGGTGCTTGATGGCCTGATGCCCGCTCTCTCCCCCGACCAGCTTGCCCAGCACCCGTTCGGCCACCAGACGCACATCCTGCATGCGCTGCCGAAGGTATTCGTCGGCGATGGAGGCGAAGATCTCCTGTACATCCCCGACGGCCCGCTCCAGCGACCATTCCGCATTGATCTTGGTGAGGGCGATGTGATCCAGGGCCCGTTTGCGAAACTTCTGATCGCGCAGCATCATGAGGTGCGATTCGATGATGGCCGAATGTTCCTTCAGATCCTCCGGCACCAGGGTCAAAATCCTTTCCAGATCGTGCAGCGCGTCATCAAAGGCCCGGTTCAGCCTCTCGATTTCAAAAGGCACATCCGCATCGGACACGGTCTGGCGGACCGTGCCGGAGAAATGGCTTTTGTTCAGGTAATACGCGCGGCCAATGGCAATGCCGGCCGAAACGGGGATACCGAAGAGCGTGCGGGAAGCCATCAGCGATCCTCTCCGAACATGTCTTCAAAAAGTTTCGAAAGGCTTAAAAGGGCATCGGCGGCATCTGGGCCGTGGGCACGCAAGGTCAGCTCGGTCCCTTGCGGTGCGGCAAGGGTAAGCAGGTCAAGGATGGATTTGGCATCGGCCTCCATGTCGCAGGAGTGCACAGTGATTGAAGCCACATAACGCTGGGCTTCCTGAGAAATCTTTCCCGCGGGCCGGGCATGAAGCCCGAGGCTGTTCCCGACCCGGATAATCTTTTCCTGCACTTCATCCATTTCAAATCACCTACATGGATACAAAAGCAAAAATCTTTTCCCAGGGTGCCATCAGGCCGCCCAGAACCAACGCCGCCAAAATCAGGGAGCGATCCCACTCACGCATGAAGCCGGCCAGGGCCAAAAGTCCGGCACAGGCGGCCCAGACCAGGGGCCACAGTCCGCCCGCAGGAGCTGCCTGCAACAGAAAAAGGGCCACCAGAACGCTGTTCATGAGCTTGAGTCGCTGCCCCCAGTCAATGAGATTCCAGGACCTTAGCCGTTGCAGAAAAGAAAGCCCCTGAGCATAGCCGCGTCCGAAGGTGTACATCTTGAAAAGCTGCAACCCGCAGAAGCACAGACAAATCCAAACCGCAAGCGTCCACGTGTATCCAGCGGCCGCCAGATTGACGCCGACCAGGGACCACAAAACCAGAAAACTGCCGCCGAAGAAAGAATCCCCCAGTGCCGACAGGGTATAAACCGTGGTCGAACGCAATTTGGGAAGGATGTCCGCAGGAAGCATTCCAAGAGCTATCTTCTTCTCCATGGACAAAAAAATTCCGACCAAAAGGGGCGTCCAGAAGGGGTGGGTGTTGTAATGCTTCAGATAGCGGCCCCGCGCACGCTTCAAGGCTTGCGGTTCAGAAGCGTAAAGCGCACGCAGCCCCGGCTCCATGATATAGGCCAGCCCGACATTCTGCATCCCCTTGGTGTTGAATGTGGCGCCAACCATATATGTTCGCAGAAAAATCTGCAGCAGGATCCGCGTATCCACCCTTACTCCGCGTCGTGTTCCAGGATCAGTTCGTATATCTGCTTGACCGACCAGCCCCGGGTTTGATCCCGCAGGGTCCGGGCCGCGTCCTTGGCGTGCATGCCCTCAAGCATCAGGCCCTGGACCCGCTCCAGAACCTCGGCCCTGGACGTGGCGGCAATCTCTTCAGGGGGACCTATGATCACGGTCACCTCGCCCAGTAGCTCCTCAGTGAATTCCTGGAGTTGACCAAGCCTGCCATTGATAAACTGCTCATGTTTCTTGGTCAATTCCCGGGCCAGACAAAATTCCCTCTCTCCAAGCACCTCGAAGGCAAGCGCAAGGGTCGGGAGCACCCGATTCTTGCGTTCAAAGAAAACCAGAGTAGCCCCGAGCTGTGCATAGGGCCGAAGCAAAGCGCGCGCGTCTCCGCCCTTGCGCGGCAAAAATCCAAGAAAAACAAATGGATACGGCGGAAGACCGCTGGCCATGAGCGCCGCGATGGGCGCGCAGGGACCGGGCACCGGCACGACGCGGATCCCATGCTGACGGCAGGCCGCGACCAGACGGTAGCCGGGGTCGGCGATGAGCGGAGTTCCTGCATCGGAAACCACCGCGACATCGAGCCCCTGCTCCAGAAACGCCAGCACCTCGGCAATGCGGGAGCCCTCGTTGTGTTCGTGCAGGCTCAAAAAGCGCTTGCCCGCAATACCGGCCAGCTGCAGCAGATGACCGGCCCGCCGGGTGTCCTCGGCCAGAATGACGTCAGCTTCTTCCAGGGTTTGCCGCGCCCGGGAAGAAAAATCACCAAGGTTGCCAAGGGGCGTGGCCACGATCCAGACCGTCCCGTACATCAATGATATCCTCCCAGTGTTCGACGACCGTTTCCCCGAGCAGAAAAAGTATGCTGACCAAATCGAAGCGGCATGGCCTGCTCCAGGCCCGATGCCGGCTCAGATATAACGTTCCCGCCTTGATCAGGCGCTTCTTCTTGGCCGGCCCGATGGCTTCGCCGGGCTCGCCGCGCACATCACCGGAACGGGTCTTAACCTCGACAAAGACGATCGTCCCTGCATCCTCGCAAATCAGATCGATCTCGCCGCTCGTGCAGCTGAAATTTCGTTCGACAATCCTGAGCCCTTTTTCCGCCAAAAAAGCTGCAGCCAGCTCTTCGCCGGCCTTGCCCGTGATCAGATGCCGGGCAGCCACAGCTGCGCCTCCCGAGGCACCGGCCCCACGCCGCGAAAACTGATCCTGTGCGCCGGGCTCGGGCCGAGACTGCGCAGCGCATCGAGGTGCGCCTTGGTGCCGTATCCCTTGTGCAACGCGAACCCGTAGCCCGGATAGCGCTGGTCCATGCACAGCAAAAGATCGTCCCGAAAGGTCTTGGCCAGGATGGAGGCCGCTGAAATGCAGGAATGGAGAGCATCGCCGCCGACCACGGTCATTTGGGGCAGGGAAGATGGGAAACGCTGGTTGCCGTCCACCAGAACCAGGCCTGGACAGACCGTTAAGGCGTCCAGGGCACGAGCCATGGCGGCCAAGGTGGCCTGCAGGATATTGATGCGGTCGATTTCGCCGGGCCAGGAAAAACCTAAGGCCCAGGACACTGCCTGGGCCTTGATGGCTTGTGCAAGCACCGCGCGCCGTCGCGAGGAGAGCTTTTTGGAATCGGTCAGGCCCGGAAGGTCGAAATCCGGAGGCAATATGACTGCCCCCGCCACCACCGGACCGGCAAGACAGCCGCGTCCGGCCTCGTCGATGCCGGCCTGAATCTGATCCGCGAACTGAGTGCAGCCTTTGGGGCTGAGCAAATTGATCCTACCAGGCGTTCTTGGTCTTGATGCGGGCAGCTTTGCCTCTGAGGCTACGCAGGTAGTAGATGCGGCTCTGACGAACCACGCCTTCGGAAATAACTTCGATGCGGTCGATGGTCGGGGCATGCAGGGGGAAGATGCGCTCCACGCCGACGCCATCGGAAACCTTGCGCACGATGAACGTGCTGTCGGTGGTGCCCTTCTTCAAACGCAGAACCACGCCCTGGAAAACCTGGATGCGTTCTTTCTCGCCTTCGATGATGCGGGTATGCACCTTGACCGTGTCACCGGCGCGGAAGCGGGGATGGTCGGCACGCAGGTGCTCGTTTTCAATCTTCTGGATGATGTTCATGATTTTCTCCTTTATCTGAAGCGGCCTGTAGGCCGCAACGTGTGCGTCTTATCCGATATCGCCCAGCAGGCGGTCCACCATGATGGAAGCCGCGGAACGGACGGAAAGGTGGTTGTACCTATCCATAAAACGTATGGCCCGCAACATGCCGTCGGCCCCTGCCAGAACGTCGCGATGCAAACCGTGTCCGGTGCCCAGAACCAGAAGAACCGGCTCCTTCTGAAGCATCTGTGACACCTGGGCGCAGGTCATGTTTCCAGCCTTGGCGCTGGTAGCCACGACCTTGGGACGCACGCCCGTGCAATCCGTGATTTCCGCGATGGCCTCGTCCAACAGGCCGACCACCCGGACCCGGCCCAGGGCGGTGCCCCGATCCGGATTTGCCTTGAGCCCGTAACCCTCGCGCCAATGGCCTATGAGGGTGCGGGCGAGATCCTGCTGGTCCGCGACCGGGGTGCAGACAAAATATCCGCCGAGCCCATAGGTACACGAAACGCGTGCAATATCGTGGAGGTCAAGGTTTGTCAAAGACGTAGTGATGGTCTGACCCGATTTATTTTCAACCGGGTAATGGACCAGCGCCACAAAAAGATTTCGCCCCGGCCGTGTCCGCTCAAGCCCTTTCAAATACTTGATGTCATCATCCGTCAGCGCCGCCTGGGCAAGAATGTCCGGACGCGAGGCCAGGGTCGTCTCCAGGCTCTTTTCCCGCCGCCAGGCCATGATGCGTCCGTGATGGCCCGAAGACAGAACCTCCGGCACTTTCAGGCCCTCGTACTCCTCCGGCCTGGTGTAATGGGGATATTCAAGCAGGCCGGAACTGAAGCTTTCCTCGTCGGCGCTTTCGTCCTTGCCCATGAAATCCGGGATGAGTCGGCCAACGGCCTCGATCAAACACAGGGCGCCAACCTCTCCGCCATTCAGGACAAAGTCGCCCACGCAGATGGGCTCGATGGCGCAAAGCTCTTCCAGCCTGGCGTCGATTCCTTCATAGCGGCCGCACAACAGCGCGATCTCTTCCTCCCCGGCCAGTTCCCGAGCCAAGGCCTGGGTCAGGGGGCGCCCCTTGGGACTGAGCATGAGCACCCTCGCCTTTGGCCCAAGGGCCCCAAGCGCGCGGCGGATCGGATCCACGGCCAGGACCATGCCCGGCCCGCCCCCGTAGGGACGGTCATCCACATTGTGATGCTTGTCCGTGGAATGGTCGCGCGGATTGATGAACGAAAACTCGATCAGCCCCTTTTCCCTGGCCTTGGACAGGAGTCCGCAGGAAAGGGGGGAATCGAAAAATTCGGGAAAAATGCTGATGACGGAAAATCGCATTCCTGCTTCCACTTTAATGGCCGGAGCACTAGGGAGGGAAACTGCAAAAGTCGCTCGGCACCGCCCCTGGTCATTCCCGCGAAGGCGGGAATCCATCTTATTCCGATCAGTTAAAATTAGGGGATTGATCCCCGCCTTCGCGGGGATGACGACAGTGCATGCGGGGATGACGACAGTGCATATCGACAATCCTGCGCGCCATTACCTCTGGCCAATCACGCTTACGGCTGTTGATACAATTCGAGCAGGCCGTCCGGGGGATCGACCAGGATGACTCCGGCATCGAGGTCGATATCGAGAATGAACTCGTCCACGGCCGGAAGCATGATCTCGTTGCCGTCCTCGTCGTGAATGAACCACAGCTCCTGACCGGCCACGTCGCGGATGTCTTCCAAGAGGCCGATGCGGGAGCCGTTGACATGCATGACCGGCAGGCCGATCAGGTCCTCGGGGCGATACTCGTCCTCGTCCAGCGGCGGCAGATCGCGTTCCCGCGCCAACACGTCGGCACCACGCCACGCCTCCGCCTGATCCCGCCCCTGGGAGCGGTCAACGGTGATGAGGGCGCGACCTTGATGCGCACGCCATCCTTCAAGGACGCAAGGCCTCGGTTTTTTGCCCGGAAGCCGCAGGTAGATGCGGGTCAAGCCCTCAAAGATGAAAGGGGAGTCTGCATATGGTTCGATGCAGAGCTCCCCCCTGAGGCCATGTGGTTTCTGAACCCGACCCAGTTCCACGAGCTTGACCGGGTCCAATTTCTCTTCGGACACGTTACTCCAGAATTTCCAGGACTGAACGTTTCCTGATTTTGGTTGAAGCCGCGCCCAAGATGGTCCGCATGGCCCTGGCCGTGCGCCCCTGCTTGCCGATGACCTTGCCCAGATCTTCCTTGGCCACCTTCAGCTCAATGACGGAGGTCTGCTCTCCCTCGATTTCAGTCACCGAGACACTGTCCGGATTATCCACCAAAGACTTGGCTATGAATTCGATCAAATCCTTGAGCATGAGCACCTCCGCTGAAGATCTGTGGATCGCACGATGAGCCGGGCGACGAGCCTTGGAGGTACTATTTACTGAATCCAGACTTCTTTAGCAAGGAGCGAACCGTATCTGTGGGCTGCGCACCCAGTTCGATCCAGCTTTTGACCTTGTCCTGATCGAACTTGATCTCGGCAGGCTCGGTCATGGGGTTGTAATAGCCCACATAATCAAGGGCCCGGCCGTCACGGCGGGAAGCGGAATCCACGGCCACGATGCGGTAAAACGGTTTCTTCTTGGAGCCCATGCGGGTCAGTCTGAGTTTCAAAGCCATTGTTGTTCTCCCTGAACGTAAGTGTATTGCGCGAACGCTTAAGTTCGGTCGTAACCGAAACAAGGGGCGCCCGACTATTTTTTTCTGCGCTGCTTTTTGGCCTTCTTGCGCTTTTCCTTGAGCTTGGCCGCTTCCGCAGCGGTTCGTCCGCCGCCTCCGGAAGGCAACCCGCCGGGCATCCCGGGCATGCCGCCCGGCATCGCTCCCATTCCTGGCATTCCGGGCATGCGTCCGCCCTGTGGCATGGACGGCATCTTGCCGCCCGCCATCTTCTTCATCATCTTCTGCATCTGCTCAAAATTCTTGAGAAGCTGGTTGACCTCGGTCACCGTGACCCCGCTGCCCTTGGCGATTCGCTGCTTGCGGCTGGGGTTGATGATCTTGGGCTCGTGGCGTTCGGCCATGGTCATGGAACTGATCATGGCCTCGACCTTGCCGAGTTCCTTCTCGGGCATTTGGACATCCTGCAACTGCTTGCGGATCTGTCCCATGCCCGGGATGAGCTTCATGATGCCTTCGAGGGAACCGAGCTTCTTGATGCGGCGCATCTGCGTACGAAAATCTTCAAGATCGAATTCGGCCTTCTTGAATTTTCTTTCAAGGGCCTCGGCTTCCTTGGAGTCGATGGTCGACTGCGCCTTTTCGATCAGCGTCAGTACATCGCCCATGCCGAGAATCCGGGACGCAATGCGGTCCGGATGAAAAACTTCAAGTTCGCTGAGACGCTCGCCCATGCCGACAAACTTGAGCGGCTTGCCCGTGATGGACTTGATGGACAACGCCGCGCCGCCGCGGGCATCACCGTCCATCTTGGTCAGCACAACGCCGGTGATGTCCAGAACCTCGTTGAATTTCTCGGCAACGGTGACCGCGTCCTGGCCGGTCATGGCGTCGGCCACGAACAAAATTTCCTGCGGACGGCACTTTTCCTTGATGCCGACCAGCTCCTGCATGAGCAATTCATCAATATGCAGACGGCCCGCCGTATCGATGAGGATCACGGAGCAGCCCTTGAGCTCGGCGTCACGCATGGCGTCAACGCAGATGTCCACCGGATTCATGTCCACGGTGGAAGGATAGACCGGCACTCCCAGCTCGGCTCCAAGTTTCGTCAGCTGATCGATGGCCGCCGGACGATAGACGTCGGCGGGGACCAGGTACGGAGCGTATTTCTGGCGGCGCAGGAACAGGGCCAGCTTGGCCGCCGACGTGGTCTTGCCCGAACCCTGCAGGCCGGACATCATGATCACGTAGGGCGGCTTACCCGAGAGGTTCAGGGCGCAGTTCTCGCCGCCCAGGAGCTCGATCAGCTCTTCGTGGACGATCTTGATGACCTGCTGGCCGGGTGTCAGGCTGCCGAGGACATCCTGCCCGAGCGCCCGAACCTTTACCTTTTCGACAAAGTCCTTGACGACCTTGAAATTGACGTCGGCTTCCAGGAGGGCCAGACGCACTTCGCGCAAGCCATCCTGGATGTTGCTTTCATCGAGGCGGCCGTGGCCGCGCAGTTTTTTAAAGACCGATTCAAGTCGGTCGGACAAGCTATCGAACATTCAAGGGCACCTGTGCTGGGGAAAAGAAGAAGGGATGCATAGACAAGTTCGATCCACTCGTCAAGCAGAAGCAAACCATGGTGTCGCGGCGCGCGGCATCCCGCGCGCCGCGACGAAATCAGCCCAAGGCCTTGGCCACGGCACGCGCAAAGCCGGGAGCCGCGCCCCGGATGGTGGACTCGTCCACACAGAAAGCCAGGCGGAAAAAGCCCGGATAGCCGAAGCCCGAACCAGGCACGGCCAGAATCTGCTCCTGCATGAGTTCATTGACAAAGGCCGCATCATCCCCGCCCTTGGGAATGCGCGGGAAGAAATAGAACGCGCCCTGCGGCATGGAAAATTCAATGCCGGCCTCACGCAGCACCTCGGCCATGGCGTCACGACGGCGGGCATAGACCGAGGCATCCACCTCGTGCCCCAAGGCCTTGGCCAGAAGCTTCTGCCCCACAGCCGGCGCGTTGACGAAACCGAGGATACGATTGGCCAGAATCACTCCCGCCACCAGATGCGCGCCTTCGGGCATGGCCGGATTCACGGCCACGTACCCTACCCGCTCCCCGGCCAGGGCCAGATTCTTGGAGAAGGAACTGATCACGACGCTGTGCTCGTAGATCGGGAAAATCGCGGGCACTTCAGTTCCGTCATAGGCCAGAAAACGGTAGGGTTCGTCGGAAATGAGCAGGATGGGCCGCCCGGTCCGGGCCGAAGCCTGCCGCAGGATGTCGGCCAACTGGGAAAGCTCTTCAAGAGAATAGATCCGGCCAGTCGGGTTGTTGGGTGAGTTGATCAGCACGCAGCGGGTACGGTCGGAGATGGCCGAGGCCAGGGCCTTCAGATCCAGCTCGAAGGTCAACGGCTTGGACGGGACGGCTTTCAAAACCCCGCGATGATTCTCGGCATAGAATCCGTACTCCACAAAATACGGCGCAGGACAAAGTACCTCGTCTCCGGGTTCGAGCACGGCCCTGAACAACGCGTTGATCCCGCCCGCCGCGCCGCAGGTGACGACCAGATCCTCGGCCGAAACGGCCACACCCTGCTCGACGGAAACCACCTCGGCCAGGCGCTCGCGCACCTGCGGATAGCCGGCGTTGGGCATGTAGCCGAAGGCAAAAGGCTTCCCGGCGTCCTCGGCCAATTCGCGCAGCCCCTCGGCCACCGCCGCCGGGGGAGCCAGGTCCGGATTGCCCAGGCTGAAATCATAGACATTCTCAGCCCCGTATTTCTTCTTGAGCTCGATGCCGGTTTCGAACATGCGCCGGATCCACGACGACTTGGCCAGATAGCCCTCGATCTGCGAACAAAGAATCATATGCTCTCCCTTGAAGGCCCGGTTCCCTTACGGAATATCCAGGCCGATCTTTCTGTATTCACCAAGTTTGTTGCGCAATGTGCGCACGGAAATTCCTAGGAGCTCCGAAGCCTTGGTCCTGTTGCCCAAGGTCGAATCCAGGCTCTTCATGATCAGATGCATCTCCATTTCCTGGATGGTCGGGATGCGTCCGGCAAAGTCCATGGTCATGCTCGGGGACAAGGATGACGCCCGCGCGGGAATGGGCGCGTCCGGCACCGATTCGCCCGCTTCGCAAAGCTCCGGGGACCACTCCTGCCCATCCAGCAGAAAATGCATCGGCCGGATGGGCCCCGCCCCGGCCAGGAGCACGGCCCTTTCCATCAAATTCTGCAGTTCACGCACATTGCCCGGCCAGTCGTGCGCCATGATCCAATCGCGGGCTTCGGTCGAAAGTTGCAGGGCGCCGAGTCCGTATTCCCGGGTGAGACGGCGGATGAAAAAATCGGCCAGCAACAGCACGTCATCGCCGCGCTGGGCCAGCGGAGGCAGGCGTAGCGGGATGACGTTCAGGCGGTAAAAAAGGTCCTGACGAAATTCGCCCTTCTCCACGCTCTGCTCAAGATTGCGGTTGGTGGTGGCCAGTACGCGCACATCCACCTTGACCGTCTCGACCCCGCCCACGCGGTCGATCTCGCCCTCCTGGAGGGCGCGCAGCAGCTTGGCTTGAAGAGCCAGGGCCATTTCGGAAATTTCATCCAGAAGCAGGGTCCCGCCGGTGGCCAGTTCGAACTTGCCCAGCTTGCGGGAAATGGCTCCGGTGAATGAACCCTTCTCGTGACCGAACAGTTCGCTCTCGAGCAGGTGCTCGGGCAAGGCCGCGCAGTTGACCGCCACGAAGGGAGCGTTTTCACGGCCCGAATGGGCATGAATGAAACGGGCGAACATCTCCTTACCCGTACCCGACTCGCCGGAGATGAGCACGGTGGCCTTGGACGGAGCCACCTGCTTGGCCAAAGCCAAAACCCGGGCCACGGAAGGATGGGAGCCTACGATGGCCACCTCGCGCGGATTGCTCCGGGCAACGGGACGAGGCGCGGCCGGGGCTTGCGCTTCCCGTGGCAACACGGCCTGGATCTTTTCCCAGGTCAGCGGACAGAGCCAGTAATCCTGCGCACCCATTTCCATATAATAGCGCGCTTCCTCGGCGCTGCCCTTGTCCGTAAACACGATGACGGGGATCTGGCTTTCGGCCTGGTTCAAGGCATCGAGAAGATCCTGGGCCCTGTATCCGGGCAGGGAAGGCAGGGTGAAGACGATATCGGCCTTGCGCGCCTCAAGCACTTTAAGCGCCGAGGCACGGTCGTCCACAACCATGGCCTGACACTCATGCGCCTTGAATTCGGCATGCAGGGGGGACACGAGTTCGGATCGTGAGACAAAGAGGATTCGCTTGGACGCCATATCCGCATACGCTATCTTTTCCCCAGCCTCTTTGCAATATGGAGAGCCTGCGGGCGCTTGCCCGCCATCCGCCCATCTGCTAGGGCTGGGTCGGATTTCGAGCCTTCAATTCACAGCAAGCCAAAGGGTCTCCCCTCTTATGCCCATGAACCCCCAAGAACTGACCTCCCTGCTGCGCGACGTCGCCGCCGGCAATATCTCGTGCGAGACTGCCCAGGCGGTCCTTGCGGGGAACGAAAACAAGGACCTGACCCTAGACACCTGGCGCCAGGAGCGCACCAATGTCGGCGAAGTGGTCTATGGTCAGGGCAAGACCCTGGAGCAGATCCGCGCCTCCCTTGCAGAGCTGGGGCGGCACCACCCGGTCCTGGCCACCAAGATTTCGACGGCGCACGGGCAGGAGCTTAAGAATCTTTTTCCAAATGGATGCCTGTGGGAGGAGGCGAGGCTCTTTTGCCTGGGAGCGGATCTGCTGGCCGCCGACCCCAAGGCGCCCGACTCGGAAGTGCTCATCGTCACGGCCGGATCCTCGGACCTGCCCGTGGCCCGTGAAGCCCTGGGCACTGCCAGATTCCTGGGACTTGGCGCGCACCTGGTGAGCGACGTGGGCGTCGCTGGCCTGCACCGCCTGGACCCGCACCTGCCGAGCCTGCGCCAGGCCAGGGTCATCATCGCGGTGGCCGGAATGGAAGGCGCGCTGCCAAGCGTCCTCGGCGGGCTCCTGAAGGCACCGATCATTGCGGTTCCAACCTCGACAGGCTATGGGGCCAACTTCGCAGGCCTGACCCCGCTCCTGGCCATGCTCAACTCCTGCGCCCCGGGCGTGGGAGTGGTCAACATCGACAACGGCTTCGGGGCGGCCGTGCTGGCAAAAAAAATCCTGGCCCGCCAAGAATAAACACATGAATAAACCGGTTCTTTTTCGAGTCACGAACAATCTGAAGGTGGGCGGCGTACAGAAACGACTGCGCGCACTTTTGCCCTTGCTGACGGAGCACTACGAAGTGCACGTCGTGACCTATAAGGACAGGGGTATATTTTTTGATGAATTGGCCAAGCTCGGCGTGCATACCCACTTCCTGCCCCGCAAGGGGCACTGGAACCCGATGGCCATCTGGCAGCTGGCAAAACTTTTCCGCAAACACCGGGCCGATATCGTTCACACGCATTCCTTCGGCGGCAATATCTTCGGCATCCTCGCGGCGGCCCTGGCCCGGGTGCCGGTGCGGATCGGCCAGGTGCACTCGCGCGGTCTGCATTGGTATGGAACTTCCATTTTTCGCCAAAGGAAGCAAATTATTGAAGAATCCTTCGTGCACCGACTATTTTCTCACCAAGTTGTATTTGTATCGGAAGAATCCCTTGCTTTTTTTCAATCAAAAACAGGCCTACCAAAATACATGCTGAGCGTACTCCACAATGGGATGACTCTAACAACCAGCAGACCGCCTCTCACAAGAGAAGATCTGAAGCTTCCGGTATCCATCCCACTCATTGGCTTCGTCGGCAGGCTGACCCAAGGCAAAGGACTCAACTTTTTTTTCACTTTTGCGATGCAGGCTTTGAAAATGCGTCCTGAATCATATCACTTTGTTGTTATTGGTGGAGGATGCCAGCGCACCTTCGTAGAATTGTGCGCCAATCTAGGTATTTCCCGATCGGTGACATTTACAGACGAATTGCACGAAATGGACCGCATTTACCCCATTCTTAATGCCATACTCTTCACGTCCAAACCCGAACATGAAGGTATGCCAGGAGTTGTGCTGGAAGCCTGTGCCCATGGCCTTCCCATATTGGCAAGAGAATCCCAACCCATCCAAGAAATTGCCCAGCACTACAGCCGAATACGCTATTTCAACGCAACTGAACCACACGTTCAGCTTGAAGATCTCCTTTGCGTTCCCGAGGACAATCGCAAAGCTTTCCAAAACGAATTCTCTCTTGAGGCCATGCGGGACAGAACGCACGCCCTGTATCAGCGCCTTCTCGACAAGCGTGGTGAAGGCTTCCGAAAATGTCCTTGATCATGCTGACACAACTCCTCTTCGGCACAAGCATTCCGGTTCTTTGCTACCATCAGGTGCGGCCGGACAGCGGCATGACGCCTGAGAAGTTTGGCCGCCATCTCGACCTCATCAAAAAGCTCGGCTTTCAGACCATCAGCCTGGCCAATCTGCACCGCATCATACAGGGACAAACACCTCAAACCGGCCCTTCGGTGGTCATTACCTTCGATGACTGCACGCTGGACAACTGGGTATACGCCGTGCCCCAGCTCTTGCGCCGGAACATGCATGGGGTTTTTTTCGCCATCACCGATTTTATTCAGCCCGGACCACCCCGGCTCCAAGCTGATCAAACGACGGCTCCACTTCCAGTGCCAGCCTTTGGCGACATAATGCAGCAGGCCTTGTCCGGAAACTGTGACGGGTTCATGAACGAGGCCGAAATCCGAGCCGTGGTGCACGATCTGGGCATGGAGGTCTATTCGCACTCCGCCACGCATCAGGCCTGTTTCACTCGCGCAGAACAAACCGGAACCCTCGGCGAGAACAGGCACTGGAGCCATGCCGCATTATGCGGCCAAGACGCTGACGCAGACTCTGCCGTCCACCCAGTGGGCAGTTCCTATGCCCATGCAGGCTTTGGACTGGACTGGAACGGCCGCCCCCTGACTCTGAAGACTGACCAAGAGCGTCTCGCTTTTTGTGTAACTGACTTTTCGGCAGCGAAAGCCAAGTTGGAAGACCTCCTGGGCCAGCCCTGCCCCTTTCTTTGCCTGCCCTGGGGCGAATACGACGACATCACCCTGGCTGCCGCAAAAAAGGCTGGCTATGAGGGTGTGCTGAACCTTGAGGCTGGACACGTCGGGCCCGGAATTGACCCCATGCGCATCGGCAGACTTGCGGTCAAGGACCGCAAAACATTGCCCTGGCTTGGCCTTAAGACCCTGCTCCTGGCTCACAGGACGCTGGCTCCATGGGCCCAGAGGCGGAACGTAGGCAGGCGCACATGAATATCTGCTTTGTCAATTCCACCAATAAATGGGGCGGGGTCAAAAGCTGGACCCTCGATGTGGCGCGCGGTCTCGCGGATCGCGGACATGGCATCCTCATCGTCGGCAGGTCAGGACCTTTCATCGACAAGGCCCGCGAAATGGGGCTCGACGCTCTGGGCCTTTCCTTTGGCCCGGACTTCAATCCAATGCGGATTCTTGGCTTCATCAAGCTTTTCAAGGCGCGCAAAACCGATCTTGTCGTCGTCAATGTGGGCAAGGATATGCGCATTGCAGGCATAGCGGCCAAAATGCTCGGCATCCCGGTGGTCCACCGCGTCGGCCTGGCTGGAGACATGCGCAACACATACAAGGTGCGCCTGCTGCACAAATGGATACGGCCACGTATCCTGGTCCCGTGCGAACAGATCAAAAGGGGCCTTCTGCAAGAACTGCCTTATCTGAAACCGGAAGAAATCACGGTCATTCTGACAGGCAAGGAACCTGCACCGTCTCCACCGGCAACCGTGCATTCACCGCTTCGCTTCATCTCCACCAGTCAGCTCAACGCCGACAAAGGGCATAAAGACGTCCTTGAGGCGCTGGCCGAACTGAAAAAACAGGGCTACGCGTTTGAATATCATATCGTGGGAACAGGACGCATCGAAGCGGAACTGAAAGACCTTACCACCAGCCTTGACCTTGACGACCGGGTCACCTGGCACGGATTTCAAAAGGATGTCAGGTCATTTCTGCGCAAGGCAGACGTCTTTCTTCTTCCGTCGCACCGAGAGGGATTGCCGAACACGCTGCTTGAGGCAATGGCTGAAGGACTTGTCTGTGTGGCTCGGGATGTGGGGGGAGTGGCCGAGGTGTGGCCAAACAGCGTATCAGATCTTCTGCTCCCTGCCTCCGCAGGACCGCATTGTCTCATCGCTATTTTGATGGGCATCCTAAAAACGGATGAATATTCTATCCTGAATCAAGGCCAGCATTTCTGGTCTGAAGCCGTGTCCAATTCTCTACAGGCCATGACACAACAGGTTGAACGTTTCTTCTCTGAACGAGGAACACAAAATTGATAGAACTAGGCCACCAACTCGTAAAAGGCGGATGGTGCGAAATTCGTGCGATACAAGGTCGCCCAGATCTTTGCGCCAAGGTGCTGATCCCAAAACGGAGATTCAAAGGAAGGCGCCCCGACCCTAATGAAATCGTCAATTCTAAATACGGGATCAAGGATTTTCTGGATTACGAATGGAGTAACTACCAAAAAATCTTGGCCTCCTGTCCCCAGGAACTGCGACGCTATTTTGTAGCCATGCACGGAATTGAGCTTACGACAGCTGGCAGCAAGGCGCTGATCATGGATGTCGTGCTGGATGATCGTGGAGAAATTGCCCCAAATCTGGTCAAAAACACCCGTAACCTCAGCCCCAAATTCTGGGAAATACTTGATCGCATTCGCCAAGAGGTTCTTTTGGCACACAGCATCGATCATTTTGGCATCGCTCGGCGCAACATTCTCGTCAAATCACCCGACTTTCCTCTCATCATTGACTTCCAAACAGGCAGAGAACGTTTTAGAGGGCAATTCTGGTTGCGGTGGCCTTTTTTTGTCAGAGCTAAAATCAATCGCTGTTTTCATAAGCTTTACAAGGAGATGGGCATAAATCCCCAGTAATCTAGAATATTATGGCACTACTTAAAAACGACACCATCCGCTTGTTACGTCGCAGCTTGAGCTATTTTTTACCATACAAGATGCTTATCATAGCGTCATTTGCAGCTCTCGGCGTCGTCGCCCTCAGCACCGCAGGAGCTGCTTACTTGGTACAGCCTGCTCTCGACGAAATTTTCATTAAGAAAGATCAAACTGCGCTGGTGTTCCTCCCTTTTTTGCTTGTCGCCGTTTTTCTCGCCAAAGGAATTGGTCTTTTCATCCAAAAATTTCTCATGTCCTATTGCGGCACGAAGGTCCTTGAACAGCTTCGATATGAGCTTTTCGCCAAAATAATCTGTCTTCCTCTTGATTTTTTTGGCGAAACTCGGGTTGGAATGCTAATGTCCAGAATCATTAGCGACGTAAACCTGATAAGCGCGAGTTTACCGGAACTCATCAGAATCATACAACACAGCCTGACCATGGTAGGCTTGATTGGACTTGTGCTCTACAGGGATGCGCAGCTTGCGTTCTGGGCCTGTCTGGTTTTCCCTCTTGCTGTATACCCCGTGATTTATTTCGGAAAAAAATTGCGCAAAATTGGACGAAAATATCAATCTGAGCTTGCAGACATCTCTTCTCACCTACAAGAAAGTTTCAATGGATTGCGGGTAGTTAAAGCCTTTGCGTCAGAGGAACTGGAAAAGGACAAATTTAGAATTGTCAGCAAAAATCTTGCACGCATTGGCATCAAAGGAAAAATGTACAACCAGCTTTCCTCGCCGATCATGGAACTCATAGGAGCAATCGGGGCGGGACTGGTCATCTGGTATGGCGGCAGTCAGGTTATCGCGGGGAATAGAACTCCAGGCGAATTCTTTTCGTTTATGACGGCTCTAATTATGCTGTATGATCCCTTTAAATCCATCAGCCAGGCAAACAATACTATTCAGCAGGCCATGGCTGGAGCGGAAAGGGTTTTTGAAATTTTAGACTCAAAGGATCTTATTGAAGAAAAGGGAGGCGATATTGAATATACGCCCCCGTTCGCGTCGCTTGCCTTCGAAAACGTGACGTTTTTCTATCCAGGAACAACTGACCCTGCGTTAAAAAATATCAACCTGACAATTAAGGCGGGTGAGAGGCTCGCATTTGTTGGTCAAAGCGGGGCCGGAAAAACAACCATAGCGCATCTCGTTCCACGATTCCATGATTGCACGCAAGGAACAATACGCCTCAATAATCGCCCTCTCTCAGAGTACACATTGGCCAGTTTACGTTCAAATATTGGTATTGTTTCGCAAGATCCATTTCTCTTCAACCTCTCGGTTCGAGACAACATTGCCTATGGGCAGTCGTCAACTGACCAAGCCCTCGTCGAACAAGCGGCCATAGCGGCCTATGCTCACGATTTCATAAAAGAACTCCCGCATGGTTACGAGACAATCGTTGGGGAGAAAGGCGTAAAACTATCCGGAGGTCAAAAACAGCGACTTACGATCGCCAGGGCTATCATGAAAAATCCGTCACTTTTGATACTTGACGAAGCAACATCAGCCCTCGATACGGAATCAGAGCGTATCGTTCAGAAAGCACTGGAAAACCTTATGGAAGGACGAACAAGCATCGTCATAGCCCATCGCCTCTCCACCGTTTTAAGTGCAGACAGAATTATCGTAATGCAAAACGGAAAAATCATAAGCGAAGGCACAAACGATCAACTTTTGCAAACATGCCCTTTTTATTCAAAACTCTACAAACTTCAATTTGAAGGTCAAAAATAATCATGGACTACGACATAGTTACCAGTGCTGATGAAGGATACGCACACTTCATCAAAAATCTAGCTGCTAATTGTTTACAAATATTTAACAAAAAACTCATAGTTTACGATCTTGGGCTTTTAGAAGAAACAAAAAAAACGATTGAAGCTGATTATATCGAATTCAAAACAAGCGAAGAATATAAAGCCATTAATTCAAAAAATAGTATACGAGCAACGCATAAGCCACGATGTATACTTGACTATTTTCATAGAGCGCAAGGAAAATTTCTTTTCCTTGATGCAGACTGCCTTTTTGTCCGACGTCCTAATTTTCCGGACGCGGATGTTTGTCTTACTTTTCGGATATACTCAGAACAGACGAAAAGTGACTTCGCAAAAAATGGAATCATCAATAGCGGAGTCATCTTCATAGATCCTACAAGTGCCCATAAAAACGACACTGAACTTCTGTTAAAAGAATGGATCTCGCGTTGTGAAATAAATCAAGATTCAACAGATCAAAAAACACTGAGCGATATCTTACTGAGCCTCAAGGAAAAAAAACACCCTGATGCAATATGCTACTACAATGAATCCTCAATTAAACTTCTAAGGTCTGAGCTTTACAATGATGTAAAGAGAAAAACTGGCGACATTTTACACTTCAAAGCCGCTTCACGGCGAAAAGAAAAAATGCAAGAATACGTCTTTTTTTGCAAAATGACTAAATTCATTTTTTTAATTCATGCATATTTAGGGATAAATAAAACGCTACTATTCTTAAAAAGAAAGATAAATCCTGGCAGGTACGAAAGAAGATACGTACAAGAAATGAGAAATTATGAATAAATCACCAGTAAAAAAATCATTACCCCAATATTTCACGAATAATTTTCGCAATAAAGACAATTTAATTTCTTTTTTTTCCTTCTTGCTTCGCTTTGGATTCTGTTTTTACATCCTTTTTTTTCCTATTGGTAAAGCTCCCGCAAACATCGGGTCTATCTGCGCAATGATAGGTCTTCTAGGCACCTATGCGCTGGACTATCAAAACTCAAACTTGAAGCTCCTCGGAAAGCTCAAGTGGATTTATTTTATCTTCATAGGATTTATTCTTTTCAAAGCATTTCATAATATAAATATTTCTAACGGATGGTATGGATTTAGAACAAACATTAATGGAGCATTTACTCTTTTCTTAATCGGACTGGAATTTATCCGCAATAAGCGGGACCTGAAAATTGTAATTGCGCTATTCACCGTTGCTGGTTTTTATGAAGGATTGGACGGTCTTTATCAATACATAGTCGGTGTTGATTTTATCCGCGGAGATCCCCCCTTAAGCGGACCGACTGGCATTCGCTTGACCGGATCAATGAAAACCTACCGAGTCGGCAATTATATGTCACTGATTTTACCCATAAGCTTGGGGGCTTGGGTTCTTCTTCCAAGCACATGGTCCAGATGGCAAAAAGCTATTTTCATGGCTGCTATTCTTTTTCCCGGCATGTTTCTCTTTCTCGGGGCTCAAACACGCAGTGGTTTTTTAGGTTTTTTTGTTGCAGCGGTAGCGCTTTACGCGTTGCTACGTGGATTTACATGGAAAATTTTGGCGGGTGGGGCAGCACTACTGTCTTGGGCTTTATTTTTCGGATCAAAGAGAACGTCCTTTGAAATGATTCTCCAGGATGGACGTATTCAAGAGTTATGGCCTTATGCCTTGAAAGTATTCCAAAGCGCCCCGCTCCTTGGAGTTGGACTCAACAGTTACAATCCCGGCGTTCACGCACTCGGACTTGAATTTCAACAACACTCGCAGAGCATTCAGCACCCTCACAATATCTATCTTCAATTCCTTTGCGAAATGGGAATTATTGGTCTTTTGGTGCTGGTTTGTTTTTTTGGGACTTATCTGATCTGGTCGTTGCGACACACAATCAAAGGATTCGTTACAAACGAAAAGCGCGCACCGTGTATCATGCTGTCTTTTTTCTGGGCCGCTTTCCTTGGCTACACTGCCACCGGTCTGAGCGGACACGACTTTTTCCGCCCGTGGTGGCTCGGCACGGCCTTTTCAATACTTGGCATAGTTATGGGTGGTTGCCTCACCTTAAGCGGAGAAACAAAACCAGCAAAAGATCGCAATTAGCTGTCGCCAGAGAAAGGATAAAATCAACATGCTCCCCGGCAACGGAATACTTCTCCCGGAGTCTTGAGTAGAATATAAATATCGAGCCAAACAGACCAGTTGCGAACATAGTACGCTTCCAGCCGAACACGTTCGGCATACGAGATGCCGCTTCTGCCGGATACCTGCCACAGCCCGGTCAAGCCGGGCTTAACCTTCTTGTAGAGGACGAAGCCCCCCTCATACTTGTCCACCTCATCCCAAACGATCGGCCTTGGCCCAACCAGGCTCAGATCCCCGCGTAGCACGTTCCATAGCTGAGGCAACTCATCCAAACTGGTTCTGCGCAAAAAATGCCCTACCCGTGTGATGCGAGGATCGCATGTCAGCTTGTGCTTCTCTTCCCATTCTGCGCGCAAAGCTGGATCGGACTGAAGGCACTCCTCCAGTACAGCGCCCGCATCGCGGACCATGGTTCTGAATTTCCAGATGGTTATATCTTTCCCACCGAGCCCGATCCGTTTATGACCGAACAACACAGGCCCCTTGGAATCCAGTTTGATCACCACGGCAATGATTGCGGAAAGAAGCAAAATTAACGGCAAGCAGATGAAAATCAAGGCCAGTTCCGCACCTCGCTTGATCCACTGTCTTCGCGGATCAAGAAGCTTCTGATGGACTTCAAGGCCCAGAATCCCGCCCATGTCAAAGGCGGAGATCCAAAGCGACGATGCCCCGAACAAGTCTGGAATTATGATCAATCGCCTGAAATCAGCCGCCGGCCCTTGCAGCACTTCCACAAGCTTGGCCGGACCTGCGCCAGGCATCGCCACAATAGCAGTGGCGCCTTTACATTCTTCGGTCACCCCCTTTGCAGCGTCCAATGACCCGATCACCGGCACTCCGTTACAGGTGGTGCCATGTTTCCGAGGATCATCGTCAAAAAATGCCACCGGCCGCAAACACAAACGGTGTTCGCGGTCCAGCGCTTTGGCCACAGCCTCTCCCGTCCTGCCAGCGCCCAAAATAATCGCAGGGTGCCCCCAGCGCTTCCAAATTTCCACTTTTCGCCGGACCATTGTCCGAAAAAAAGGCACCGTGCCCAAAACGCCAATCCAAGCCATGACAAAAATCCCACGCGAGTATTGATCGCTTTGTTTGGACAAAAATATGGCACCAAGGAGAATCAAAAAAATTACGGAAGTCGACTGAGTAATTTTCTTAAGCTCAGCGGGCGGACTGAGCAAAATTCCGGGATATAGCCCCGCAATTGCGTACGCGGCAGGGAAAAGAAGCAGAAATGGAATCATGTCCCAATAAAGAGCAAAACTAAAAGAACCACCCAGAACAAATCTCCCGACGACACTCAAGCACCAGACCAACAACAAGGCTAGGCAGTCGGAAAACAACAAGAGCCCGGTTACCCTGAATCCAGAAAGCGGCCCCTGCTTCGGAAAGTACGCTTTTAGCTCATCGCCTGAAACCACTCCTTCAGATCTATGCTTGAACATCCCAACGCCCCATTGCGCGTGTATGCGCCTGAAGTTGAATCTCGATAATCTTGGCCATTTCAGCCCTGAACCTCTCCGGCCCAAAACCGCACGCATGCGCCCGGATTTCGGCGGGATGAAAATGACTATTCATGCCTTCAAATCGTTCGACAGCTTCCATCAACGCATCCTCGGTCTGCTCATGAAAAAAGATGCCCGTCTTTCCATCCACAACAGTTTCCAACGCCCCCCCCTTGCCAAAGGCAATGACGGGGCGCCCCGAAGCCATGGCCTCGAGAGGCACAATCCCAAAATCTTCCTCACCAGGAAAAATCAGCGCCTGGCAACGAGAGTAGTGGTTGCGCAATACTTCAAACGGTTGACGGCCCAAAAACTCGACATTGTTGCCAGCTATCTCACGCAAAAGCCGCCCTTGTTCACCTTCCCCGATTATGACCAGGCGTTTCCCTGAACGGGTGAAGGCCTTCACTGCAAGATCGGCCCGCTTGTAACCAACCAACTGCCCGACCATAAGGTAAAAATCATCCTGCTGCTCCGAAACGGAAAAGTCATCCACCGCTACCGGGGGATAAACAACATCCGCGTCACGCCGATAATGCTTGGCGATCCGCCGCGCGACATTCACCGAATTGGCCACGAAATGATCTACCCTGTCGACGCTGAGCCTGTCCCAAATGCGCAGGTAATGAAGAAGGGGGGCCATGAAAAATCTTTTGATTCTACCTGAATTGGACATGTAATCATGATACATGTCCCAGACGTAACGCATGGGTGTGTGGCAATAACAGATGTGCAACGCATCAGGAGAAGTCAGCACGCCCTTAGCTGGACCGGATTCACTGGAGATGACAAGGTCATACTCGCGGAGATCAAATTGTTCCAGGGCCAAGGGCATCAAAGGCAGATAGTGTTTGTACCAGCGGTTAGAAAAAGGTAGATTGTCGATAAACGAAGTAAATATTTTTCGAGTTGCCACACATGGAGGCAAAGTTTCTCGATCAACGACGTGCGAGAAGATATCTGCGTCTGGATAAAGATTGCATAGTTCTTCTACTACTTTTTCGCCACCTCTTTGGGCTATAAACCAATAGTGAATAATGGCAATTTTCAATGAAAAATTCCTACTTTTTGATCAAGAATAAAATTGCATTACCAATAATATGTTTATGATATTTAAATTAAATATCACAACTTTAAATATTTCGGTGTACATCTCGAAGAATTTGAAAAGTCCGTTCAGCCATACGCTGCACATCATGCGCTTCAAGCACGAACTTGCGGGCGCATTTTCCAATAGCTGTACGCCGTTCGGCATTCTCTGATAAGAAAATTAATGACGAGGCTGCACTTTTCGGATCTCCTTCTGGATACAAAAATCCTGTTTCGCCGCTGGAAACAGCATCCCTGTTGCCCACGACATCAGTAGCTACCACAGGAAGGCCATGGGCCATAGCTTCCAGCACCGCCAAAGGCAACCCTTCCCATTTGGAAGTCGAGAGATAGCAAAGCGCACCTGCAAACGTGTCATGTGGAGCTAGGGTAGCCCCCGGGCAGAATATCTTTTCAGAAAAACCTGATTCGCTGGCAAGAGCTAGCAGTTTCTCTCTGTCAGGACCGTCACCAACCACATGAAAAACAAATTCGTCAAGACGCCCTTGAGCACGCAATTCCTGGGCTATTTCGACAATAACCATGCTATTTTTCTGGATATCAAACCTGCTGAAAGAAATCACTGCCCATGGCGGCCCCACGGCTGGTAGAGCCTCGCTTATAGGGATCACTACGCCATTGTCGACAACATCGAGTTTTGATTCTGGCATTAATCCTTGGCGTAAAATTTCAGCTTGCTCCCCTTGCGAAACAGCTATTCCCCTTCGGGTGAACAGGGAAGCGCATCGCTCGTAAAGACGGTACAATTGTCGTTTAAGCGGCCCGTATGCCTGCAGATGTACTCCATGAAAAGTATGAACAGCAGGTATGCCACAAAGCAAGGCTAACAACCGTGCATACAACCCTGCACCTTTACCATGAGCGTGAAGAATATCGTACTTTTGCTCCCGGCAACGCTTTCTAAGGCGCAGCAGCGTAGACCACGAAAATGCACGATGTGGAATCTCAAACAGATTACTATCGCCAACAATGAACCGGTAACGATCAAAGTTAGGGTAGTCGGCTGGACAGGCAACGCTGCACTCGACGTCTGAGGGTTGATGTTTAAGCAACTGCAACAGGTGCTCAGGGCCTCCACCGAAATCGGCACGGGCAGTGAGAAACAAAATTCGCATATTCGATCCTTAAAATTAACTCACAAACTATTTAAACACTATAACTTACGCATTACAGAAAAATAATTCCTGAAAAAACGGACAAAATCATCAAGACCCAAAAATTCAAAAAACCGACGAACATACCCCCTAACAAGCTGAATTAAAAAATAAAACCTGTTTCGAAAAAAAGATGGAAAATGTTTATCCTTAGCCCGCATAACTTCAAGAATCGACTTTTTCCAGCACAAATCGGACACCCCCCCCGTACTCATATTCGCCAGAATCACATCACTTACCGCACAAAAACGGTAACCAGCCGCTAGAGCGCGGAGCAGGAACTCATAATCCATTGCGTACCGGTACGCGGGGTCGAATCCACCAAGAGCCTCGTAAACTGAACGCCGGACAAAAACCGATGGATGATTGATCGACATTTCCCAACAAAGACGAGCTTGATTAGGATAATAGACGCCTATTGGAGTCTCGCTTTTCCAGTATCGGACAGGACCATGGATAATATCTGCATCGTTCGCGTGCATCATAGCTGATTTAACTGCATCAATCTCATACCAATCATCAGCATTAATAATACCAATCCATTCGCAACTAGAAAGCGCAATTCCTTTATTGAAAGCGTCAGAAATTCCATTATCAGGCTCACTGACCCATTTAGTAACCGCAGAACATTTTTTTATTAAATCTACAGTAGAGTCAGTAGATGCTCCGTCAACAACTATATATTCAATATTAGGGTAGTCTTGAAATCCAACACTACTAAAAGTTTTACCAATTGTTCTTTCAGAATTTAGGCAGACCGTCACTATAGACACAGAATTTGACAGGTTCATAGTCACTCATCATTTTAAACACGTAATATTCCAAATTTTTCAATAAAAACGACGAAATATGCAACTACCACATCATGAATCATGATAAAGATCGACAGACCCAAAGCTCAAATCGCGCCAGCTAAACCTTAAAGGCAATAAAGAACATGAAAAACCGATACTACACCACAAAGCCCATTCTGACATTGCATTTATGAACGTATAACCGACCAAAGAAGAAATAATAATTAATACTTTTTTATTGTTCGACTGCAGCAAAGCCCACACTAAAACAAAAATTAAGCACCAAAGTGACAAATATCCAACCACTCCGAAATCACTCAAAACTTGCAACTGCAAACTATGTTGCTCAATAAAAACGGCACGAACGCCGTCTTTTCTTATCAACCCCTGATTAACATATCCAGACAAATCATCGTGCAATAATAAATCCATATCTATAAAATCCAGAGCGTTTTCTAAACTATTAAAATAACCACACCCTAAAGGACTCTGAATACCGAGCGTGCAGTAAGCCACCCAAAAAGGATAGCGGGCCGACGTTATTTTAGTTAAATATATTTTATCGTCCACAGAAACATAACTATCAACAAGCAATAAAGAGACGGGAAACAAGAAAACAAGAAACAAAAAAAACCAACAATAAATTTTAAACAACTCCCGCCTCATCAACATTCCCAAAGAAAAAACAAAATAAACAATAAACACAGTGCGACTAAACGTAAACAGAGATATAAAAACAATGACCATCCCAACAAAAAAATTAACTCTTTTTCTAAAAGAAAAGAGGATCATGGAAGCAACAGCACACAACATTCCTGAAAAATTCGGATCTCCAGCAAGCCCAACATATCGAGGAACAACAAAACCAAATATATTTCTTGTATGACTTGCATTTTCAAAAAAATAAAACGATAGAAAAAACAGAAAATCGACCACCAAAACAGGAAAAAAAACTCGCAGTATTAAGGTAGGCAAAAAATCATCGCTTCTTGACGATACATATATTGCACCATAAATTATAAGAAAGAGCTGAATAACTCTAAAATAGGATTCCGCGGGAGCTAAGTGCCAAAAACAGATAATCAGATTAAAAAAACACGAAACTATTATTGGATAAAATAAAAAAGGGATATTTCTAAATCTAAAGAACTGGACTAACCCAACTAGCGGAAAAAATATGTTAAAATAAACAAAAGTTCCACACAAATATTTAATTGGAGATACGGCAACAAACGTAGCTAAAATTTTTTCAAGTAGATACATCGAAAATAGGTTATTTCATAAATTTTAAATATTTATTCCAGGAAACTTCAAATCTATACTTAAATTTGGAGTACTACTCTAGACTCGTTGAATCTTTTTTCGGATTTCAGCTTTTTTCAACGCTACAGTTTACTGCAAACAAAAAGGGCATCAAACGACCTTGTGTTCAGAGAGAACTGTGGTTAAACACGTAAAATTGGTTACGTCAAACCCTTGCTGAAGCGTATGACGACAATCTCAAGGCAGACGGACTGAAAGTAAAATGTAATACAAAAAGTGAGCTTTCAACCGAATAGGCAGAAAGGTATGATCAGCTAGATATACAACTCACGGGTAAATATTCAGGAACCAATTTTTGGAGCTTTTTTTTGACTCCATCTGAATCAAAGCACCGCGCAGCCTCCAGCAATGTCTCCAGTTTCCCGTCACTCTCAACAGCAACGCTTTCGGATCGCAGCACCAAGATCTTCTCGTGCCCTGTCTCAAGAACACCCTCGCCCGCCGTAATCAACTCCTCAAAAAGCTTCTCACCCGGCCGTAGCCCCGTAAATTTGATCTCTATCTCTGCCGGATCCTTACCCGAAAGCACGATCAGATCTCGGGCCAGATCGGCGATGCGTACTGGCTGGCCCATCTTGAGTACAAATATCTCTCCGCCCTGGCCTAGCGCACCTGCCTGAACAATAAGCTGGGCCGCTTCGGGGATGGTCATGAAATAGCGGGTCACGTCCGGATGAGTGACCGTGACCGGGCCGCCGCGTTCGATCTGGCTGCGGAAGAGCGGGATGACCGAGCCCGATGAGCCCAGCACATTGCCAAACCGCACGGCCATGAACGTCGTCCCCCTGCCCTGAAAGCCATGCATGAGCAGCTCCGCCACCCGCTTGGACGCGCCCATGACGTTGGTCGGCCGCACGGCCTTGTCCGTGGACACGAGCACGAAGCGCCCGACGCCATGACGGACCGAGGCCTCCATGACCGTTCGTGAGCCAAGAATGTTGTTGGTCACAGCCTGCCATGGGTTGCATTCAAGCATGGGCACATGCTTGTAGGCCGCGGCGTGGAAAACGACCTGCGGCTGCCGGGCCATGAAAACAGCCTCCACCAAAGCCGTGTCCTGCACCTGCCCCAGCACAGTGACATAACGCGTAAACCCATGCTGGTGCAGGAGCTCCATCTCTATGGAATACAGATTCTCCTCTCCCGCATCGAAAAGAACGAGCAGGCGCGGATCAAAGCGAATGATCTGCCGACAAAGCTCCGACCCGATGGATCCCCCGGCGCCTGTGACAAGCACCACCTTGTCCGCGAGGTAGCCTTTGATGCCAGCCTCGTCCAGATGCACTTCCTCACGGCCGAGCAGGTCCTCGTAGCGCACGTCCCGTAGAGCCTTGACCGACACCTTTCCGCTGGCGATATCCGCCAAGGCGGGCAATTTCTTGATGCGGAGCTGGGCAGCCTCGCAGGCGTCCACGATCTCTCGCAGACGCTCGCCGCTCTGACCCGCGCTGACCAGAATTTCTTCAGCGCGGGTCATCTGGGCAACACCCTCCAGCGTCGAGAGCGGGCCATAAACGGACAGATCATGGATCTTGCGCCCGATACGGGACTGATCATCATCCACGAAACCGACCAGATGCAAGCCGGAATCGCGAACGTCCAGAATTTCCTTAGCTATGCGAGCACCATCGGCGTCAGCCCCGACAATAAGCGCCCTTATACCGGACTGGGGCGCGCAAAAATTTGCGGGTAGCAGAACAGAACGCCAGTCTTTGGGATATAACGAGATTTCATACAAAGATCGGATCATCACTCTGGCCCCACATGCGAAAACAAAAGCCAGCAAGGGGTCCAGGATGAACACGGAACGCGGGTGGCCATGGAAATGCGAGGTGAACGCGACATAGATGATGAGCGCCACCTCAGCCATGAAAACGGCGCGCCCAATCTTCCAGAGATCAGCCAGCCCAGTGTAACGCCACATGCCCCGATAGAGACCGGTCATCCAGAAAAATGCGATTTTAAAAAATACGGCCACCGGCAAAAGCGTGGTCATCTGCCGGGCATATTCCGCAGGAATGTCGAACTCGAATCTCAGCAAAAAGGCAATTACCAAGGCCATTGCAAAAAAAAAGCTCTCACCGATAAGCATGAGGTAGAGGTTCTTGTTTGTCAGCAACCGTGGAAATTTCATTGAAATCCTTGCTGTTTCAAAAAATATCTTCGCTTTAACGAATAATGCGCCCAAGCCCACAAGACGAATGCAACAACATCGACGCAAATCACATGGCCTATCCCGTTGCGTCTCCCGATCACCACCAGCAAAACCACCAAAATCTGTATCAATCCGTATGCCACGCTCACTTTCCAATGCGCAATTCCGCGCTCGTTGGCCAAAAACTGATACAGGTGCCTGCGATGCGGTGCAAGGAGCGATTCGCCGCGCCACAATCGCTCAACCACAGTCACAGCCTCATCTGCATAGAAGGGAAACAGAAAGGACGCAAAAACGAGAAAATCTGCCCACGAGCGAGCCTGCAGACACACGATCACCGCAAAAAGAAAACCCAGGAAGATGCTGCCCACGTCGCCCATGAAAAGCCTGGCCCGGGGGAGATTGAATGGCAAAAAAGCCAGAATCGCACCAATTACCGCCATTATCGGATACGAAAAGTCAGGCAGGGAAACCGCCGTTCCTCCAAAAATCAGCAGACTAGCAAAGGCGATCAGACCGGTGATTCCCGCCAACCCATTGATTCCATCCATGAAATTGTAGCAGTTGGTCGTGCCGACCACGAAAAAAAGCGCGGGAAAAAGCGCCAAGACAGGCCAAGACACAAGACCCGTCCACCATGCACTGCCCAAGACGAAAAAAGCGGCCGCAAACTGTGCTATCAGCCTCGTTCCCGCGGAAATACTGCGCAGGTCGTTGACGAAACTCAAAACCGCCAAGGCCACGATCGGAAGCCAGAAGAACGAAGGCAGCCCGACCGTAAGGCCGACCCAGACAAAGGCCAGTACAAAGCCCACTCCGCCACCCTTGGGCGTGGGCCTGACATGGGAACTGCGTTCCCCCGGCATGTCCAGAAAACCTGCTCGGGTCAAAAGGTGGGGAATCAGTATGCAACAGGGAATGCTCAACAATACTCCCGCGCATAAATACAGAATACCCCCTGTCACTTGCGCCTCAACCCTTCGACCATTTCATTGATACCTCTGCGCAAATCCCAGGATGGGGCAAACCCCAGTTCGCGGCAAATTTTCGCATTGGAATAGCGAGCCGAGCCAGCCAATTTGTCCAATCGATCCCGATTGAATGGAGAAAGGATTCCGAAGCGCTCCACCATATCACCAAGAAAGGCCGCAGCTTTCAGTGCACCAAAAGGGAGGGGAAGTCCGGGCTTTTTGCCCAAAGCTTCGTGAATCCAGCCTAGCATCTCTTTTGTCGAATACTCGTTGCCGTCGGTAAGAACATAAACCTGCCCGCAGGCAGCAGGGTTTGCCGCCGCAAGCAGGCAGGCTTGAACGACATCTTGCACATGAATCATGGAACGTCCGTTGGCAGGAAAGGCCACGGACGGAAATACTCCCTTTTGCACGGCGCGGATCATCAGATCAAGATTGCCCTTGCTCCCGGCACCATAAACGAGGGTGGGCCTCAGAACCACCGAGCAAGATAGCGGGAGTTCTTCAAGCACGACTCGCTCGGCTGCGAGCTTTGTGATGCCATAAGGATTCTGTGGGGAACATGGCGTAGACTCATCCCAGACCTCAACCCCGCCCTCGCCCATGGCCTTGACTGAACTCAGGAGTACGCAAGCGCGTACTCCGGCTTGCCTGGCGGCACCCAGCAGCGAACGGGTACCGTGCACGTGCACGGCTTCGTATTCGGCGTTTTCAATGGCGTTCTTGGCACGCGTATGGGCCTTGCCTGCCAAGTGAAAGATCGTGTCCACGCCATCCAGGGCCCGAGGGTCGACTTCGTCCTGTGCAAGATCGATTTCCAGCACATGTCGCCACGGTCCCGTTTGCGGCCTGCGCAGCATGGCCGTGACAGCGAAGCCCTGATCCATCAGTTTCTGGCACAGACAGCGCCCGATAAATCCCGACGCGCCGGTGACCAGGACGCGAGTTCCAAGTTGATCCATGCCTAATTCGTCACCTTATATGCTCTGGCCCACGGAGAATTATCCACGACCAGGGTGAATTCCTCGGCAAAATCCAAGGCTGGGCGCAAGAGCATCTGTACCATCATGGACCGGTACATCTTGGCATCCATCAGAAAAACCTGACGGGACATCTGATTGACGACAACATGCATGCCCGTCCCGTTGGGCCACTCGAAATGCCGTGTTCCAGATTTTTCGACCACATCCATGGAGTCAAGAAGGGTCGGCTTGCCGCCAACCACTAAAGTGCCTGCTGCCGAATCCATACGGACCTCGCCGCGCACTTGCTGAATCTTGCCCGGCGCGCTAGTGCCGGAGGCAATATCCCAATTTCCATAGTAGCTGATCCAGGAGGCCAAGCGCAGATTTTCCCAGGAAACAATGAAATAGTTCGACAGGCTCGTTGGCCAATTCGTGTCATCCAGAACTAGATCGGACAAGAATTCCTGAGCTTCAGCAACATCCTTTTTTTGGATATCGGACACTGGATTCCCCGAGAAAAGCGCGGTCCGAAGATCCGTTGTTCTCGCCAGACCATCTTCAAGCATGGCCTGCCCGAAATACCGAATCAACTGACTCGCCTGTCGCGGAGAGGTGGCGCTGTGTACTTGTGCAAGGGGATAGAGCCACTTCCCGGACTGTCGCCCGCCATCACCGAACGTTGCCCGCTCAGCATAGTACTGCCCTGCGTAGCCGTAATCCCACCACTGCCAGAGCAGGGCCTCCGGTTCCGTCTTTTCGCGTAATTCCAGAAATGTTTCGGCATAGATTTTGGGTAATACCGGCACGGGCCTGACCTCTTGCATAAACACCGCCGAGGGCCACAAGACAACGCATGCCAGAACCAACTGTGCGATCCAACGCCGTCCCTGACTCTGGCCGAGCATGCTCATAAATTCACTCAGCCCCAAACCAAGTCCCATGCCAATGCCTACCGTGCCGTACATGGCAAACCTGTTCCCAAGCTTAACGCTGGCAAGACCAAGGACAAGAAAGGGCAAAAATACAAGAAGCGCAGGGCGACGCCAACTGACAAAACCAAAGCCCAAAATACCCAGAACAAAAACGAACCAATTTCCCCCCAAACGTGGTCCGAGCAGCCCCCAGTCAAGGTTTTGCGCCTCACGCACGCTCTGGGCAATATCGGGGAGTTTCATGCCCGTGGCGTTGTTCACCATCTCCGGAGTCGCCACCTTGGCGTACATGTAAAGCCTCTGCAACAAGCTCTGGAAAATCGAGTCCACGTTGCCCAAGTATGCAAGAAATCCTGCTATGGCGATCAGGATCAGCATCAAAAAAACCGAGGAAAATTTAGCGCGGAACACAACAAGAGCAGCCGCTGTCAATACGGAAAAAAGGAAGCCGAACCAACCGGCAAACGCGGTTCCAAAAGTCAGTAACAGTCCCACCCACAGAAAAAACCTGAACTCCCTGCGAATCAGAAAAAAGCCCAGAAGGCCCGACAGTCCCAAAGCCGGAAGCAATACGCTCGAACTTCCCGGGTAGAAGTACAGGGCCATTTTTCCGCAAATCCCCGCCACTAAGGCCAACGCCAAACTCTGGAGACCAGCCCCACCGGCCATGTCTCTAGACAGGGACTTATTTTTCAACATCTCGATCCAGGCGGCCAGGCAGCAGACCATGGAGACCGGGAAAAGCAGATTGATGACATCGGTATCACAAAATCCGAGCCGGGTGCGCACAAGAAACCCGATGCCGGACGTGACCAGAATGCCGAACACCAACCCACCATCAGGCAGGCGCAGAAAGCGGGCCAGCAGACAAACCGGAACCGCTAGCAAAGGGACAAAGACAACGGGCGCCCAAAAACCGACAGCAGCCACAGGGAAGCCAAGACTTACAATGCCCCGCAGCAACACCGTAATAGCATCATGCACATGCCGCCCAATCATTTTCACTCCGGCCAGCCACGTGTATGCGTCGTGGGTAGCCATGAGGTACCCGCCGTCCAGGATAAACGCCTCATTTTGCCACAGGGGGAGTTCCGCCAAGCGGACGGCCACTGCCGTGAAAATCACAAGGCCCAAAGCCAGCCAGCATTCCGTGGCAAGAGAGAAAGAAAAGCGATCAGGGTTGGTCATTGATGCACCGCAATGGATAAAATTTAACGGGTCATGCGCGCTTTAGCCAAAGAGGCGTACACGGTGAGAGTTTCCGCAATGATGCGCTCCGAGGAAAATTCGGAAATGGCCAGGTTTCTGGATGCGAGGCCCATGGATTTCCGTAGTTTATCGTCCGATATCAGTCTATCCAATGCATCCGCCAAAGCCAAGGCGTCCCTGGGCGGGACCAAAAAACCGTTAACTCCTTCAGCCACAGTCTCCCTGCACCCCGGAGTGTCCGTGGTGACCACGGGAAGCCCTGCGGCCAGCCCCTCCAGTACGAATTTCGGGATTCCTTCCCTGTATGAAGGTAAGCACACAATATGACAACTTTTCAGAAGTGCGGGCATATCTTCCCTGTATCCCAGCCATTCCACAGTATTGCTCTCATGCCAGCCATACAGCACCTCACGTGGGATACTGGCAGGATTGCTCTCATCCGGATCGCCTGCCAAAACCATGCGAACATCAACGCCCCTTGCTCGCAATAAACGCGCGGCCTCGACATACTCTCCCACGCCCTTGTCCCAGAGCATACGCGCGGCAAGAAGAACAACGCACGGCCCCGGTGGTTCAGAGGACGCCTGTATGGCCGCCACATCGACCCCAGCTCCGCGGATCAGATGCACCCGATGACAACCCAAACCGCGAATCAACTCGGCGTCATCCCGATTCTGCACGATGACGCTCGTGCGAGGCAAAATGACGCGAAAAAGCGACAACACGCTCCATTTTACGATACGAGCAAGCCATGTTCCAGAGGCAAGAATCCAGCCCATGCCGGCCAGAGCGTTCACGACATGCCGGACTCCACACAAGCGGGCGGCGAGCGTGCCATAAAGAACGGGCTTCATGGCAACGTGGTGCACTATATCCGGCTTTTCCCTCCGATACACCCGGACCAGCCGCCAGAGCACCCACGCTTCCAAAAACAGGTTCATGGCCCGCCGGGACATTTCAAACGGAACCAGCCGCAAGCCCGCGTCACGAATGCGTTCCCCGTGGGCCGTAACCCGGGTGACCACCGCGACATCATACCCCGCGTCCTTGGCGGCAATGGCGAGAGGCAAACGATGCGAACAAAAATACCAATCCTCGCTGACGAAATAGAGGAGCTTTTTTTTCATTTCCAGCGATCCAGCCAGGATTGAAACATGAGCACATTCCATAGCAGATGTTGCCAATTCCTCGTGCCTGCGAGATGCTCCGCCCATTTTCTGCGTATCGGGACCGGATCGAAATAGCCGTCTTGAGCAAGGCGTTGTTCACTGAGCAAATCACCGGCCCACTCCCGCAACGGGCCGCGCAGCCAAGCGTCCAGTGGTACGCCAAACCCCATCTTGGGTCGCTCGACCAAAGCCGAAGGGACATATCTGTGCAAAACCTGTCTTAAAGCCCATTTGCCTTGGCCGCAGCGAATCTTCATCTCCAACGGCAAACTCCAGGCAAACTCGGCAAGACGGTGATCCAGGAAGGGAACTCTAGTTTCCAGGCTCACCGCCATTGTCGCCCGGTCCAGCTTCACAAGAATGTCATCGGGAAGATATGTCGTCAGATCTAGGTACATCATGAGATGCGCAAAATCCGGACACTCGGGCCACGCATCAGGGTCAGACACATGGGTTCGCGGTTCCCCCCCCCCAAGCACAACCTGCGCGGGGTCGTTCCAGTGAGTAACAAAATGGCGATACAATGATTCGAAATCTTGAGCATCCAGCACGCCAGCCAACTTGTGAATCTTGTCTCCGGGGCTAGCGTGTCTGATTCGCGTTGGAAGCACATTCCCGAAAAAAGCAACAAACTGATTCCAGCGCCGAGGAGGAAGAGATGTCAACAGCGTCGACAGAATCTTCCGCAATCGAAGCGGCACCCATCGCCCACGTCGCAATAGCCTCAGCCCCCAAAGATGTCGGTTATAACCACCAAAAAGTTCATCTCCACCATCGCCCGAAAGGGCGACGGTGACATGACGGCGAGCCAGTTGCGCGATCAGATAAGTCGGTATCTGGGATGAATCTGCGAAGGGTTCATCATATATATCTGGAATAAGGGGAATGATTCGCCTAGCCTCTTCTGGAGCCACATAAAGCTCCGTATGATCGGTGCCAAGATGCTTGGAAACACGCAAAGCATGCTGCGCTTCATCATACCCACTTTCATGAAAACCAACAGTAAATGTTCGAACAGCGCTTGAAGACAAAGACTGCATGATCGCAACAACTGTAGATGAATCCACTCCGCCAGACAAAAAAGCACCTAAAGGCACATCGGCTACCATTTGGCCAGAAATGCTTTGACAAAGCAAACGCTGCAACTCGTTTACAGCCTCAATATCATTGCCGCAAAATTTATTCCTCAGGCCATTTGTGACGACTTGGCTGGCGGACCAATATGCCTTAACCTGACCACTCGCGACGTGCCCCGAACCGGGCGCTGAAAATTCCACCCAGGAACCGGGCGGAAGCTTCCGGATATTCTCGTAAATACTCCAGGGCGCAGGTACGCAATTGTGACGCATAAAAAGCGTCAACGCCCGACGATCCACAGAGTTATTAAAACCGGGAAATGCTCTGATAGCCTTGAGTTCGGAAGCAAATACAAGTGACCTACCGACCCAGCCGTAATAAAGTGGCTTTTCTCCGCAGCGATCACGAGCCAGAAAAAGTTTGCGCGCCGCCCGATCCCACAATGCAAACGAAAACATACCCACGCTCTTTGAAAGCGCGCCTTCAATGCCCCAAACCTCGATTCCAGCGAGCAGCGTTTCGGTATCAGAGTGGCCGCGCCAAGTGGGCGAGTCCCCGAAACATTCCAATTCCGCGCGAAGCTCGCGATGGTTGTAAATTTCCCCGTTGAAAGCGACCACAAAACGCCCACGGGCCGAAATCATAGGCTGATGTCCCGCAGGAGAAAGATCCAGAATACTCAAACGCCGATGCGAGAGCGCCAGTTCACCAACCTCGTCCACCCACACGCCGGAGTCGTCCGGGCCGCGATGAGCGAGGGCCAGAGCCATCGCCATGGCTTCTTGATGATGGCTTCCGCCATCCCTCGTCCAGAACCCGGCTATTCCGCACATGCGCCCACTCCGGTCAGCTTGGTTGGCGCAGACTTGTGACGAAACTTCCGCGCCCTTTGGAGTACCGTGGCAGGCGTGAATTCAAGAATGGCAAGGCCAAGGCGAAGTCTTATGCTTCCAGCCGTTTGTGCCAAGCGTCTAATGGCGCGCAAGCCGGCAACGTCTCCAGACACCTTCATGCCGGCAGCGGTGAAAAAGGAAATTTTTTCGAACAAAAGACGGGCGGAGTCAATGTGTGCATGCGGCAACCCGTGCTCGCTAAGCATCTTTGCCAAGTACACCAACGAACCTGGCGGTTCCTGCTCCCGGAGATGGATGGAGCGATTGATGGCGTCGCGATGGTAAATTGCTGTACGAAATGGGGCGTGGGCCATGCCTGCGGTCAAAAAAAGCCTAGTCCAGAGAATGATGTCTTCACCCCTCCGAACCCCTGCGGGAAAGCCGCCCTCCGCCAAAGCCATCATTCTCGGCACGGCTGCGGTGGTCGAATTGACCAAGGACAAGCCAGCCGCAAATGAACCAAAAAAATCCTCCACAAGACAAAAGCCGTCATTTTCGGAAAAAGGTGAAGCAGGCTCAAAAAATTCTATACCGTCCCGGATGAAATGCATGGTGCTATAAAGGCCTTTATCTGGAAATGCTCTAAACAACCTGACAAGCGTGTCCAGATGACTTGGGAGCCACTCATCGTCAGCATCCAAAAAAGCGATTAGATCCGTGCCAGCCTCGCTCATCCCCCTATTTCGAGCGGCGCTCACTCCTAGATTCTTTTGAGAAATCAGACGCAGTCCTTTCATCTCAAACAGTCTAACGATATCTCCGCCCCCATCCGTGGATCCATCATCCACAACGATCACTTCGGCAGGCTCGTAAGTTTGCCGTTGAATGGATCTCAAAGCACGCTCTATATGCGCAGCTTTGTTATACAAGGGCACAACTACGGTAATCATGCCCGCCACACCTTGATACGAGACCAATTTTTAAGAATGCGCGCAACCAACAATATTAGCTGCAACAACAATCCGTGCCCTACTCGTACCTGAACACGAAAGCCCTCCACGAGTGTTCCAAGTATATCTTGCCCACTGAAACCTCCGTGATAATATTTCCCGGCAATGAAGGACTGTTCACACACTGTGGCACCGCCATGTATGGCTTCTAAAATAAAAAGTTGATCGGCTGCTATCGGAAATGATCGAGAGTAATACCCAAATCGTTCATGCAGAGAGCTACGAATGGCCAATCCCACAGCGTGACAGCCCACATGAGCAAATGGTCCGTATAACCACTCCCACTTTCTTTTGCGTACTCCGCAGATACGACCAGCCCCTTCGACGAGCGCGGTCACGAAATCTGCGTTAGTGCTTCTACATGCGACCTTGTATTGCGCTACGGCGTCTGGGAAAAACTCGTCGTCAGCGCCTATCACAATATAATAATCACTGTCCGCCATTCTTACACTCCGGTTGAGAGCATCATAAATTCCAAAGTCCGAACGCGTATCTACCGTCACATTTAAGCTCTTTGCTGCATCGCGCAGAAGCGCAAGTGTCTCATCAGTCGACCCACCATCAGCGACTATCCATATAAAATCCGGATCACTTTGGGACTTCAAGGAGTCTATAAGGCGAGGGAGATACTCGGCTGTATTGAATGTTGCAGTTATGATTGCAAGGCGAACTGACGAGGCAAGCATTGAGTGACTATATTCCTTGGCTATTTGGTTGAATCAAGCAAGATGTCATGATCAGAAAAGAGGTGCTCCCCAATCATTGGACAGGGGATCGCCGTTATTAAGCTTGAGATCTTTCGTCAGGCCGCCTTTTGCAGGTTGTCCCGGTAGAACTCACCGGGAGTCTTATCCATCAGGCTAATATGAGGCCTGACCGAGTTATAGAACTTTAACCACTTGCCAACGCCGGCCCTGGCCCCCGAACCGGTCACGTAGGCGTTGAGGTACACGTTTTCGTATTCCAATGATCGCCAAAGTCGTTCGATGAAAACGTTATCCATCCAGCAGCCACGACCATCCATGGATATGGGAATCCCATTCTCCTGCAGGACCTTAAAGAAGCCCTGGCTGGTTAACAGGCTGCTCTGATCAGTGTTGAAGATCTCTGGGGGGCCGTACTTATCCAGGGCCTCTTCAAGGGCAGCAACGCAAAAGTACGTAACCATGCTGTTAGAAAGCCGCCAAGACAGACCAGTCCGGCTATGCAAGTCCATGATCGCCACCAAGTACAGGAAGCCCTTACGCATAGAAATATACGCGATGATGGTGCACGAGACCTGACTACTTTTTTCAATCACGACATCACGTAATAAACAGGGATATTCCTAGTGCATGGGGTTTTGAATGCTGGCCCTAGACTTCTGATATGCCTCAATGAGTTAAGATAGCGACGCGTTTGCCTCACTCCAAAGAACGTCCACTTCATGAATATTCGATCTATCTCTTGTATCAGCATGAAAATACAAGAAAATTCTTCTTTTGCTTTGTAGTAGTACGTCGCTCGATTTAAACCAAGCAACATACACTAACGGTTAATACTGAGCGCCGTGTACACTGGCTCAACCGTCTCTCGCCTGCGGGACGCACTTAACGGACGCTGACTTTAACTAAAAAATCACGCTCCACCGTTAACTGGCCAATTTTAGCGTGCAGATTATGGAGTTGTTTCTCAGCGTTCACGTCTTTGCTCGTTTTTGCACCGGAAAAAATGTCGGCGACTTCGCTTTTGAGCTGCTTGAGCCATTTATTGATCAACGTTTGACGCACTCCATGTTCGGCACTGAGCTGCGCGATGGCTTGCTCTCCCGAAAGGCCCACGAGAGCGACTTTCGCTTTAAACGCCGAGGCGTGATTTTTCCGTTTGGACATGATGATTCTCATTGTGTGAGGTTAATCTACTCGACTTTCGGGGTTGTTAGTAAAGTCGCTGAAACAGAAATCTATCGAGAATAATTAGATATTTTGATTAAGGGGATCCTCCTTCTGTAGTAGTTCTTTTGTTACCACACAACAGAACACAAAAAAAGGATTCCCGCATGCAAACTACAAATAATGCCATCGATTTGCAACTCATTAAAAACGAATGTGAGAGCAGAATCGATTCGTTTTTCAGTCAGTTCGGAATTGCGACTATTGCGCGAAATTCAAGCATTAAGAAAGCAAGAGGATATTCTGCTTTGACTATTCTTCTGAACATCTTTGTTCTTCCGTTTATCGGAAAGAATATCTATCGAAGCATCGTCATCAATCCAAAAAGCGATGTCGGAAAAGATGCCATCTATGAGTTCATGCGCTCAAGCAATTTTGGTTGGAGACGATTCTTGCTCAAACTGGCCTTTGGCGTTCATGAATTCATAGACGGGTTGACCAGCAAAGATCGCGAATCCGTGCTTATTCTCGACGATTCCACCATTGAGCGTCCCAGATCAAAGAAGGTTGAACTGTTGGCAAAGGTTCACGACCATACGACCGGGCGATTCCTCAAAGGCTTCAAGTTGCTCACGCTGGCCTGGTCCGATGGATCAACCCTTTTACCTCTGGACTTTGCGCTACGCTCTTCCGCGAACAAAAAGCAACGATACCAGGAAGTTTCCAAAGACCTTGATAAAAGATCATGCGGTGCGCGGCGGCGTCAGGAGGCAGTGACCAAATCGACAGAACTGGTTGAGCCCATGATTGTGCGTGCACTGAAGGCCGGTATCAAGGCCAAGTACCTGCTCATGGACAGTTGGTTCGCCATGCCCACCCTGATCTCCGATGTGTGCAAGCACATCCCCGTCATCTGCATGGTCAAACGCACGCCCAAGATCCACTACATCTTCGAAGGACAGAAGATGGACGTGACGCAGATTTACAGCCAGATCCGCAAACGTCGAGGCAGAGCCAAGATCCTTGCCAATGCCCAAGTCGAGTTCAAGGATGGCCTCAAAGCCAAGCTCGTCTTCGTACGAAACAAGCACAAGAGAGACTGGCTGGCCTTGCTTACCACGAACGTCACCCTTGCCGATGAAGACGTAGTCCGCATTTACGGCAAGCGCTGGGACATCGAGGTATTCTTCCGCACGGCCAAGCAGCATCTGGAACTGGAGAAAGGCTGCCAAAGCCGGGACTTCGATGCCCTCATCGCCCACACGACCATCGTGATGACCAGATACATCTTTCTCAGCATCGAGAAACGCAGGACGGAAGATCCAAGAACCCTCGGCCTGCTGTTTCATCGTTGCTGTGAGGAGGCCGAGGACTGCAATCTCGTCAAGGCACTGTGCCAAATCCTAGGCATCACCTTGGAAAACCTAAAGAAACTTGGCGAAGCTCAGAGCCAGGCAGAGCGCATACTGCTTAAGGCTTTTCAAGAAGGAATGCGTAGTTTGGGGCACAATTTCGATTATATTTTCAATGAACAAAGGTTGTTAGCTGCTAATGGCTAACCCCGAAAGTCGAGTTAATCTATCATACCTGCCCAAATTTTGGGGAGCACCTCTTTCCCAACCATTCAGCTTTTTCCGTACTGCCGACAGAAGTGTTCAGGCGTCATGTTGTTAAGACTTTAAGGCGGACGAGCGGGACCGTTGTGCCACCTCCATTCCCCAATCACAATCCGAGCCTCGACCCGACACAGTAATCGTTACATCACTCAAGACCGAACAGCTCCACACATATTAGCTATAACACCGTCGACATCGACCGCATGACACCAGCCCAGAATCTTCCGCGCCTTTTCCGGATTAGCTCTTCCTTCCATAATATCTGCAGGACGGAATAATGATGGATCAACTTCAACGTAATCTTTCCAGTCTAGACCAAAATAAGCAAAAGCTTTTTCTGTGAAATACTCCAAAGAAACAGTGCGCCCTGTAGCGATCACATAGTCATCAGCAACATCTGTATTTAACATGCGCCACATCGCCTCAACATAATCTGGCGCCCAACCCCAATCTCGCTTAATAGCAACATTTCCTAACTCTAGCTTTTCCTGACAACCTTGAGCTATACGTGCTGCTGCTTGAATAATTTTTTGTGTCACAAATCTATTTAGACGCAATGGCGACTCATGATTAAACAATATTCCAGTACAAGCAAATATATTGTAAGCCTCTCTGTAATTATGAACTAACCAATGAGCCGAAGCCTTCGCAACCGCATAAGGACTGCGCGGACAAAATGTAGTCGTTTCGCAGGCGGGCGTTGCACCGGTATCTCCAAAGCACTCACTGGACCCAGCGTTGTAAAAACGTATTGGCTTGTCGACAAAACGAATCGCTTCTAGCAAAGTCAGCGTAGCTCCAGCTATGCTGTCCATCGTTTCAACCGGTTGATCGAACGATAGCCCCACTGAACTTTGCCCCGCAAGATTATAAACTTCATCCGGTGCATGCCGTTTAAAGGTATACAGCACACTGCGAAAATCATTGATAGCCATCGATACGGTTTCAACTTGATCTAAAATTCCTAGTGTTCTCAAATTGCCAAAAGATGCGACCATTGAATCTCGCGACGTACCTACCACATCATAACCTTTCTCAAGGAGAAAACGCGCCAAATAAGCACCATCCTGACCACCAACACCACAAATCAAGGCTTTCATGATAGCACCCGACGGTAAACATCCAATGTTTCCAGAGCACAGCGATCCCAAGCGAACAATTTAACTCTTTCTTTTCCACGACCTATTAAGTCATTTCGAACCGAATTATCAAAAACTACACGCTCAATTGCGTCCTGAATAGACTCAACATCATATGGATCAAACATTCCAGCGGCATCTCCTACAACTTCAGGAATTGAACTTATATTGCTGCAAATTACCGGACAATCATAAACCATTGCTTCGAGAGGGGGCAAACCAAAGCCTTCGTATAAAGATGGATAGATTAGCGCACTTGCGTTTTGATATAAGCTAGCTAACACCTGATCATTACTGGAAATTTGTGATATTTTTTTCTCTGACAGGCCTTTCCGTGATAAAAATTCCCTCTCACTTTTACTGAACTCTCCTCCGCCAAAACAAATTATATTGAAATGCTGAACTAATTTTTTCGAAGATACAAATGCAGTAATAAACTTATCGAAATTTTTGTATCCACCTCGCGAACCAACATAAAGCAAATAGGCATCGGCATCCATTTTCAAAGAAGAAATATCTTTTAGCATCACAACTGAATTTTCGATACCTAAGTATACTACGGAAATTTTAGACTCATCAACTTTAAAATACTCTATCAAATCATTTTTTGTCTGCTCAGATATGCAAATGACATGGCTAGCCCTCTCTACAGCCTTTCGCTTCAACTCAGAAGTTCTATCCGAACTGCTAAACAAATCTGGAAATATCTCATGAATCATATCATACACTGTCAGCACATTATTTTTTTGCGCAATCGAATTAAAAGTATAATAAGTCTCATGCACTATATCAGGCTTCCATTTTAACACATATTTTTTTGATAAATAATTATTTATTTCTTTTATAATTCGATGTGTTTTTGGAGGAAAAGAGTTGAAATAATGGTTTATTAAAAAATCCCTGATCGACTCATTCAAAAAAGCATTTTTATGTAACGGAGCAAAAACGCAAACATCTTCTCCTGCACCGATCATTGCATTAGCTATTTTAACAAAATAGCGTGAAATACCGCCATATTTTTGCACTGAAAATATTTGATGATCGAACATAATTCGCATTTTAAATAGCCCTAAGTTAAAACTTAAATTTAATCTGACAAAACACAGAAGCCTTTACTGCCAGCATATTTAACTTGAATAAATCTTTAAAAATTTTAATTTTTACAAAAAAAGAACAACCGGAACAAATCAAAACAACTGATTTAATAAGATCGATGAAGGGAATAACGTAATGAATAGAACTCTGCCTGTAGTGCTTCAATATTTTACCAGAATTACTAAAACCCGATCTACCTAATACAAGATACCCTTGATTAAGTCGCATTGTCTTTCCCTCAGAAATAACTCCTAAAACAATAGCCCAGTCAGAACCCAAAAAGTCATGCTTTAAAAATATATTTTTTTTTAAAATGCTTGATCTAAACAGCGAGTAAAACCGACCATTCGCATGCCAATATCCAAAAAAATTTGAAATTCGAGCAGATTTTGCACCCTCTAATGCTCCATCACCCATTCTTTCTTGATCGAACGATCTACCCTCATATCTAGTTGGACTTGTAGATGCGACATATTCCAGATTGCGATCCAAAAAATAACAATTCAACTCTAAATAGTCTAATGATCGAATGTCATCACATGCATTCCACATAAAATATTCGCCTACAGATTCAAAAAGTACAAAATTAAAGTTTGCTAAAGCTCCTCGGTTTTCTGGCCACCGTACATATCGAATACGTTTATCTCTGGCTGCATACTCGCGACAAATCAACTCGGTCCCGTCCGTCGAAGCATTGTCAGAAATAATCAACTCAAAATCTGTGAAAGTTTGCTCCAACAAGGATTCTAGCGCCTCACGTATAAATTTTGCACCGTTATAAACCGGCATGCCAATGCTGACTCGGGGAGGCATTGTTGTTTCTTCCATAATCTTCCATAATATTCTGGGGTTATTCGAGTTTGATGCGAAATTAACCAACCTCAATCAGCTTAGATAGTCGATCCTGAAAAATTTGGCCCTTCCGGAAAATCTGTGGGTAACGTGTTCAAACTGACCTTGGATACAGGTCGAGTCCACCACAGAAAAAATAGATCGCCGTCTTGAAATGATCCTTGTTGCTGTACCCACACGCCTTTCGCTTGATGCTCATGATCTTGCTGTTCAACCCTTCGGCGACGCCGTTGGTGATCCGGTGGCGGCAGAAAGTCAGGATATTTTCAAGATGCCGCAAAAGTAACTGTCCCACCCGCTTCATTGGTTTCAAGCCGGAACGATCAATCCATTTTATCCAACGCTTGAAGAATCTGCGTCCCCATCCAGGAGACATATAGTCCCACAATGACTGTAAGTTCTCTTTCATGGCCCACGCCTTGGCCACATTGAGATCGCTGGCCTTAAGGACATCGAAGGTTGGCTGATGCTTGGCAGGCAAGTTCTCCGGGCGAAACAGCCAAAGGTACTTGGTCCCTTTGAGGGTATTGTCGCCCTGAGCCATCAGAGCTTTATTTTCTTGCTTACGCACTTTGTCCACGGCTTCGTTCACGTATTTCATGACATGAAATTTGTCGTGGACGATTTTGGCTCCGGCATCCGGCACATGCGCCATGGTCGCCGTGAAATATGGTTCCCACATATCCATGGCGATGGCCCGTATGGATTCCAGTTGGCCTGGCGAGAGCCTGCGGTAATATTCCTCCAGGCTGCTCTTCTTCCGCTCTTCGGATACATGCTCGACCGTGCTGCGCATAAGGTCGCAGACGATGGTCATGTGGGAGTGCCCTTTGCGGAATGCTTTTTCGTCCACTCTGAGATAATGAATCGGACGGGCCTCCTTGCGTGAAATCACCATAGTCTACCTGATCGCGCCCCGATTCAAGTTATGGTGGCTTCATGAATTCCACTTCAAACGTCGAAGAAACTATTCTCATTTAAAAAACATTAGCTTTCTGTTGAATTTATCCAGCACAGATCCAACAATAGATCGTACTTCTTGTCTAACACGATTTGCAGCTAACCCACTAAGGCCCAATGCGAGAGAGGACGCGAATGCAAGCACCAATACCTGCGCGCTCAAAGTCTCAGGTGCCGGCCATAAGATCTTGACTATTCCAACCGCAAATGTCGCAACGAGCAAGGGTGTCAGTACATCTTCTTTGTACCACCGCCATTTCTCTGCTTTCATGATTCGTCGATACAGAAATTGTGCTGCGATTAAGCCATATCCTGCATTCAGAGCTACCCAGATCCAAGCCGCACCCAACGCCCCATAGCGAGGCACGACCCACAGAATGGCGGGAATGATGAAAAGTACAGCGACCGAATTGACATAAATAGCCAAACGCAACCAACCATGGGCCAACTGCATTTGATAAGGGATTCCCAGTAAACCGTTCAACAAATTGCCAAAAATCAACAAACTCAATAAAACTGCCACATTTTCCGACAATTCTGCATCCTGCGTCCATAGCAAGAGAAATGTCTCAGCATAATAAATTAGCACTATGGCGGCGCTTCCAGCAATGACACTCACCAGTTGCGCACCCTTGTGGTAACTATCGGCCAGCGCTAACGTATCGCCGTGGGCCTGCAGTTCGCAGAACCTCGGATAAAAGGCCTGGAAAATAGGACCTATCAACATGCTCAGCGCACCTGCAACAGCGCCAGCAAGTGTATAGTGGCCGAATTCACGCAAAGTTAAAAGTTTCGAAAGCAGAATCTTATCGACCTGAGTTAGCAACAGGGCCAGGATAGTGATGCCTACCATCCCCCCTGCAAAGCGCCACACGCATCGCAGAGCATCCAGAGAAAAACGACCTTTTCGCTCGCCTTCAGGAATACTGGCGTAAGTTGTGGCAAAAAGAAGTGCCAATGTCACAAGCGAGACCCCCCCCTGCCACAGAAAAAACGCCCCGATGGTCGGGGATACCCAAACCAAAATTCCCAAAGCTCCAAGGCCGCGTAGGGTGGCCATGACGCTATTTACGACATTGAACAACACGTGCCTCTGCAGACCGACGATGGCACTACGGTACACTCCTTCCACAAAGCGCAGCGCTGTGACCAAGCCCATGATTGTGAAGACCTGCGCCACCATCTCGCTGGGCAGCGCTTCGGCTTTCAACCACGAAGTAGCTATCCAGTCCGACCCCAGCGCAACGCCACCGGCGATCAGGACGGCCACCACCACGGCAATAATTTCAATGCTGCGCAATAAGTCGCGGATCGATTCGTTGCTGTGAGTGCCCGCAGTGAAACGCGCCATCTCCCGCCCCAGCGTAGGTGTCATACCCATATCAAGAAGGCTCAGCCACGCCTGCAACACCGCAAACAGTCCGATCAATCCGTAAGCCTCAATGCCGAGAAGCTTTATGTAATACGGCACGAAGGCCAAGCCCATAAGAGCCGCCCAGCCCTGGCCAAGATAGTTAGCTACGAGGTTACGCTTAAGCGCCATGGATTGCTTACTTAGTCCGTTTCAAAAACCCTTCGGGGGCAACTGTTATCAATAGTTTACTTTGGATACTTTTGTCGATTTCAAACTCAGGATGATCGTTAAGATATTCCCAAACCGCTGTCTTTGGACTATTCCCAACGCCCCATGGTCGATCAGGAAACATATTTTCAGGCATGTCTTCGATAATAGTATCAAAAACCACACAATAACTACCCGGAGTTACCAAGGGAGCATAGGCATTCAGTTCCGCCAGAACATGATCATGAGTGTGCATGGAATCCAAGCAGACCAGAACGCACTCATAGCCTGCCGCCACTCTTAACACCTGATCGATTACTTCCGGCTCAATAGAAGACCCCTCAATCATCTGTATACGCGAAGCCATCGGGTGCAGCTCAATGGCTTCGCGGTTGTGGGATCGGATGTCGATATCAATGCCTAAGACCTTGCGCCGCGACTGCCTAGGGTCCAAGGTAGTTTCTGACTCGATCGCCTCACACATGTCGAGTAACGCCAGCATAGAGGCGTTCATGATCAGCGAGCCCCCGTGGGCAATGCCGGTTTCAATTATTAGATCAGGCTTAGTTTGCCATATCAACTCCTGCATCGCCACCATGTCTTGGGGGTACTGAATTATAGGGCGCCCCATGTGTTCAAAGTTGTATGGATACTTGTAAACAAAAGAGTAGTTTATAAAATTTTTGCTCGCATCTTTCAGATTATTATCCGCAGCCTGACTGTTGATAAAATGCGCACATTCACGTTTAAAGCTATCGTAGCAACTCATATATTTTTTCCACTTTAATATGTTAGAAGTCCATCGCAAAGACTTACATTTTGAGTCCAACCAAGTGCACGCAATTTCTGATTATCTCCAACAAGAAACGGAGGATCATCTTTTCTTATCGATTCATATTTTAATATTTTATCTGCATTATTCCCACAAATGCTTGCAATTTCTCGAACAATACTTTCGATTAAGACTGCTTTGCCTGAGCAAATATTTATAATCTCATCGATTTTATTCGTAGCGCAAAGATAAATAGCATCGACGGTATCCGAAATATGTAAAAAATCTCTATATGCACAACTGTTAACACCGAATGGAGCCTCTTCTGTACGAAAAAATCTAAACAAAGAAGGCACTAATCGAGCTTGTGCCTCATCAACTCCATAAGGATAGAATATTCTCGCCCATGTCAATGTCCCTTTATACTGATTTTTAATCAACTCGATAACTCGACGAGTTGCACATTTAGATTCTCCATACAATGTTTTTGGACCTTCTGGAGTCACATTTTCCACGCAATATCCATAACGCCAATCGTATTCTGCACAAGTCCCTGTGACCAAAGCATGCTCACCACCATTTTTATAAAAGGCATCTAGCAAATAGAATGTAGCTCGAATCCACTCAATATTGAGTGCTGAATCCCAATACTTACCATGGTCTGCATACCATGCTAAATGAATTAAATGAGTGGGCTTAATTTTACCCATAATTTCGACAAAATTCTGGGTGTTAAGCAAATCGACTCGAATTCCGTTTTCTTCCACAAAATTTCGCCCCAACACCACAAAATCAACACCCTTAGACTTAAGCAACATCGTCAAATGTCTACCTATAAACCCCGTAGCACCTGTGACTAATACTTTCATTACAACTTCTTAACCTATTGCTAAACTTTAAAGACGCCCACATACGTATTTAAAAAGCGCTTAAATCTCCATAGCCTTCAGCTGCCTGATCGCTTCATAAGATTACTAGCGCAGGCAATGCAGTTACGAATTGCGCACCACGCTCTTTAAGTGCTGAATTTTGCTTTTGAACTTCTTCGACGATATTCCACGGCAAAATCAACACAAAATCGGGTTGCGCGGCGACCATTGCTTCAGGATCTAAAATAGGAATATGGCTTCCAGGCATAAATTTTCCCTGTTTGGACTCTGCTGCATCACATACGAACGGCAGCAAATCAGGTTTTACCCCTGCGTAGTTCAACAACGTATTCCCTTTAGCGGCTGCGCCGTAACCGACAACTTTTTTTCCCGCACACTTTTGATTGATAAGAAAAGTAAGTATATCATCCTTAATCTTATTGGCACGGGATTGAAAATCCAGATATGATTCCAGACGCTGAAGACCATGACTTGCCTCATCGTGCAACAGGGCTGCCACCGAAGGCTGGCTTATTCGGCTATCGTCAGCATGACAACCATACACACGTAGACTACCGCCGTGTGTTGACAGCTCTTCAACATTCCAAACTCGCAAACCCACTGACTCAAAAATCCGGCTGACGGTGTAAAGCGAAAGGTAAGAAAAATGTTCATGGTAAACCGTATCAAACAGGGTGTGCTCAACCAGACGCATCAAATGAGGGAATTCAAGGGTGATTATTCCGCAGGGTTTAAGCACTGTTTTCAGACCACGCACAAAATCATTGATGTCCGGCACGTGCGCCAAAACATTATTGCCAACAACGAGATCCGCCTTCTTCCCTTCGGCACTCAATCGCTGACCAAGCGCTTCGCCAAAAAACTCCCGTAGGACAGGTATGCCAAACTTCTCAGCTGCCGCCGCAGTACTCTCAGTCGGCTCTATCCCCAGACAAGGAACACCGGCGGCAACAAAATTCCTGAGCAAATAACCATCATTCGACGCCACCTCGACCACGAAGCTGGACGAATCCAAGCCAAGCATCTCCCGCATGGTTGCGGCATAGCGGGCCGCGTGGCCCAACCAACTGCTCGAAGTACTGGAAAAATACGCATAGTCTGGACAAAAGAGATCTCCGGCCTTGGCGTAATCTTCGGTTTGCACCAGCCAACACTGGTCACAAACCTTGACTTTGAGCGGGTAGTAAACTTCCGGACGGCTCAAATCCTCGACGGTGAGATACGCATTGGAGGGCGGAGCAAATCCAAGATCAAGAAAGGTGTGCTGGAGCGGAGCCCCGCAATGGCGACAATTCATACAAAAATACCCGTAAAAGAGTCTGTTAGTAAATTATGAGCGGAATCTCGCTCAGATATCAATGCGATCTTCATTGGCCAAACGATGCCAAGCAATGGATCGATGGCCCGCACTCCGCCCTCAAACCCCGCAACATAAGGAGCGGTGTGGCAATAGAGGAGTTCGACGTCGTCAGTCAACGTTTGAAAACCATGCGCGAACCCTTCAGGAATGATCATAGATCTGTTGTTGTCGGCGGATAGTATTTCACCATGCCAGGAAAGAAATGTGGCGGAACCCTGTCTCAAATCAACAGCCACGTCATAAACTTCGCCGCGCAAACATGTCACCAGCTTCATTTCCGAATAAGGTGGAAGCTGAAAATGCATGCCGCGCACAGTGCCGATCTTCGGCGTGACCGTATGGTTGATTTGCGCGATGGGTTCAGCCCAGCCAGCCAACGCCAACTCTTCAGCGCAAAACAGTCTTGCCAAAGAGCCGCGAGCATCTCCCAAGCGATGACGGGTAATGAGTTTCAGTCCGTCCAGGGGTAAATGCGAAATTTCCAAGCGAGTCATTGCGCAGCCTCGAATGCGGCAATTTCCTGTTCGCACAAAACATCCGTCCGCCCACCTTGATGCTGCCTGCGATACCAGACAACGGTGCGCCCAACAGCCTCCTTCAAAGGCCAACGGGGCTTATAGCCTAACACGTTTCTAGCCTTAGCAATTTCCAAAGCTAGGCAACCAGCTTCGTGCGGCCCATCAGACCCATCGCCATACTGAACGATGCCCTCACCGTAAAACATGCGGGCCATTTCGATTATTTCCCTGACTGTCGCCGCCTCATGCGTTTCGGGGCCAAAATTGTATGCCCCGGCAATTTCAGGTCGGCAATAAAGGTGCTCCGCCAGAGTGAGATATCCAGACAAAGGTTCCAAAACATGCTGCCAAGGTCGAACCGACTGCGGTCGGCGAACCGTCAATGCCTGGCCGGACTGCCAACACCGGATAGCGTCAGGGATGAGCCTATCCTCTGACCAGTCACCACCGCCGATGACGTTACCGGCACGAGCAGTGGCGACCGCAACTCCCTGTTGTCTCAGGAATGCATCACGGTAGCTAGTAACGACAATCTCGCTGGCAGCTTTGCTCGCGCTATAGGGATCGTGCCCACCCAGTGTATCGCTCTCCCGGTAAGGCCAAGACCATTCATTGTTGTAATAAACCTTATCCGTAGTGATCATGATCGCGGCCTTAATTGAATCCAAACCCCGAAGTGCATCCAAAACATTGACAGTTCCCATCACGTTAGTCGCGAAAGTCGCGATCGGTTCGCGGTAACTGGGACGGACCAACGATTGGGCGGCAAAGTGGAACAAAATATCAGGCTTCGCGCGCTGAACCAGGTCATGAAGGGCAACCCCGTCCGTAATATCACAGAAATGGCTATCACAACGATCACTGACCTCAGCCAGAGAAAACAGGTTTGGACTGGAAATCGGAGGCAGGCTAATACCAGTGACATGCGCGCCCATTCCACTGAGCCATAAAGTCAGCCAAGCGCCTTTGAATCCCGTATGACCGGTCAGCAGAACGCGTTTGCCGCACCAAAACTGAGTTTTCACGACCAGACCTTCCAGGGTGCCTTTCCGGAAACCCAAAGGTCTTCCAGCAAGTTTTTCTCGCGCAATGTGTCCATTGGCTGCCAAAACCCGCAATGTTCGAAAGCCATCAGTTGCCCCATGGAGGCCAGGTGACTGAGCGGAGAGCCTTCCCAACTACTTTGGTCGTTTTCAATCAAATCCAAACATCGGGGCTTAAGTACGAAGAAACCACCATTAATCAGGCCGCCATCTCCACGAGGTTTTTCTGTAAATCCAACAACTTGATCGCCAAAAATTTGCAACGCTCCATAACGGCCGGGTGGCTGCACGGCTGTCACTGTGGCCCAACAACCATGCTGTCTATGAAATTTAATTTGCTCCGCAATATTGATGTCTGCAACGCCATCTCCATATGTGAAGCAAAATGACTCATCATGTTTTACATAATCAGCAACGCGACGGAGACGACCACCAGTCATGGTATTTTCACCTGTATCAACAAGAGTAACCCGCCAAGGTTCTGCATGTCGACAATGCACTTCCATTTCATTTTTTTTCATATCAAACGTAACGTCAGACATATGAAGAAAATAATTCGCAAAATACTCTTTAATAATATATCCTTTGTAACCACAACAGATTATGAAATCATTAACTCCGTGGCAAGAATATATCTTCATTATATGCCACAAAATAGGCTTCCCACCTATTTCTATCATTGGCTTGGGTTTAAGATGCGTTTCTTCTGAAATGCGGGTACCGAGACCACCCGCGAGGATTACGGCTTTCATGAATGATACCCTGAATCCGTGAAAAAGTTGCATTGAATATACAGTTTTGAAACATTTTGCACTTGAAATAAATCAATGATATCGGTATATTGAACTTGCTTTTC
>NZ_JADBGG010000026.1 GCF_014873765.1 Desulfomicrobium macestii
CCTTGGGCGGAAGCTTGCGTGCATCGGTGGTTTGCATGGATCCGAATGTACACAATTCTTCCACGAATGTTAACTATTTTATGCTCGGATTAATATTTTTTGTGTTAGTTGCGAAGTCCAAGTTTGCATTTATTTGGCGCAAAGCGGAGGAAAACTTCTTTACCTGTTTCAATGGATTCGTAGATGGCTGTTATCAATTCAAGGCTACGGCGCCCCTCCAAGCCGTCTACAAGCATCCGACTATCTTCGTTGAGGCAATTGATTACATGTTCATAGTAACTGCGATGGCCAAACCCATACACATCGGGAGGATTGACAGAAAAGTGCTCTAAAACTTTTGAATCATCTGGATGCGCGGTGTTGAAGGCCCAGCTTTCGATTTTATTGACAGCGAATCCTCCAATAACGACGTTTCCATTTTCTCCCAAGACGGACAACGATCCCTCAAGATCTTTGGGCCGAGTTGCGTTAGTGGCTTCTATAATTCCTAGCGCGCCGTTGCGAAATTGTAGAATTGCCACTGCGGTGTCTTCGGCTTCAATATTCACTAACGCTCTTCTACTTTTTGCAAAAACGCTTTTCACATCTCCCATTATCCATTCTAGTAGGTCTAAATGGTGGCTCGCTTGATTTGCTAGTACGCCGCCGTCTAAAGCCCATGTTCCGCGCCAAGTGTCTTGATCGTAGTATGCCTGAGTCCTGCACCACCGGACACGAACGGTTCCCATCACTAGGCGGCCGAATCTTCCTGATTCCAACGCTTCTCGGAGTTTAACAACCGGTAGGTTAAAGCGGTTTTGTTTGATTACGAAGAGTTTGATACCGTTGACATCACAGGCATGAATCATGGCATCGGCATCATCGAGAGTCAGGGCCATGGGTTTTTCAACAATGATATGTTTGCGATAAGGAGCGAGCTCTAACGTATGTCTGGCATGGTTGCCACTTTCGGTGAGAATGCTTACAGCATCAATATTATCACCTAGAGAGTGCATCATTTTGTGAAGATCTGTAAACCATGGTACGCCCCATTGTTTGCCTGCTGCTTCCGCGCGGTTGGAGCGTACATCACATACTGCGGCTAATTTTGCGCCCTTAATGCTTCTGCTTCCAAGGAGTTCACAATGTCGTTTTGAGATTCGCCCGCAGCCTAGTAGCGCAATTTGTACCATAATAGAAATTTACCTTTTCAATTAAAAAAGTTACTGATATTTATTAATTATTGTGTTTTGTGAATATAAAAAAATATGTGGCACGAAGTCATTTGCTTTTTTGCAAACTACTTTTTTTATATTTATAAATTCGAATTTCGAACATTCTAGTAAATTTATATAAACATTTAGGCTTGAAAATGTGAAAATATGCTGAAATGATTCAAAAATTATTCGAAAATTGAAATAAGCAGTGACGCAGCATAAAATGCATTTTTCCCTAGTCAAAGCTACTCCGAGATTATCGCCGATGCGGCCTAAAAAATCATACCGCAAGCGCAGCTTTCTTTGCCTAGAACTGCCCAATCAACTTGATTCTTGCGATCACTTTTTGGAGTTTGCGATATTCATTCCTTGGCAGGCCTACGAGAACAACTATTGGTCACTTTGTGCTGCATTTGTCCGCCTCGGGCTACCCGTCTAGTGGACGGCTTGATTTTTCATGTTCAAGTAGCTTGAAGGCTTGAGTGAGGTATGGGCCAGTCCCTTATGTTCAAGTCATTTGCAGTTTGCTGCAATTCACTTTGAAATTCTGATAGGATTCGTAAGGAATGACCTATATTCGAGTGCATATTGGAGATAGCTGACTTCACAATATCTTTGATAGCTTCTGATTAATGAATTATATCAGTCTTGAATAAGCGTTTTTATTATTAATTGTGCGAAAATTTCTATTTTTTGCGACGCCTTTCATAGTGATCTTTCTTTCAGTATGATTTTTTTGTGTTGTGAGTATGTTGATCAACATAATATAAACTATGAATATTCGCATGGTGAAGTTATGAAAATTGTATCTATCACGCCTGACATCGACAGCGGCGGTGCCGCCAAGAGCCTGTTCGTGCTCTCTAGGGCTCTGGCTGAAAAAGGCCACGCGCTGCGCATCATGACCACCGCGAAGCCTTCGCGGACCAATCGTAAGGTGGAGGAACTCTCCGCAATGGGAGTCGAGGTCCATTATTTCGACATCCCCTATTTCCCCATCAGACTTATCGTCTGCCCGATCCCGTTTTGGAAGAATGTCTGGCGGACCGTGGCCCGGCTCGGCGAGTTCCGGCGGTTGGTGGGCGAGGTGAACGCGTTCGGTCCCGACCTGGTTCACTACAACAGCTATACGACCCTTCATACATCCACCCTGCTAGGGGCATTTCCCTCCGTGCTCCATGCCAGAGAAGTGCTCGTGGAGCCCGCGCCGACGCTTCCCGGGTTGAAGGCACTGATGCGCTCCCGCATCAACGAGGTCATCGCCATTTCGCCGGAGGAGGGGGAGCAGGCCGACCGCCTTTTTTCCATTCCTGTTACCACGATCTTCAACTCCCCATCCAATCTCCTGCGCTACGAGCCGTTTCCCGAGGGGGAGCCGATTGTCTACGGTGCATTTTCCCACATCACCCCAATCAAGGGGCAGTTGGAATTGGTTCGTGCCTGCGTGCGTGCTGCGGATGCTCTGCGCAGTGCCAACGTGCGGGTACGAATCTACGGCGGCGCGGTGGGGATTCATCAAGGATACCTCGACTCGGTTATCGATGAGATCGCGGTGAATAATCTGGGAGACGTCGTTTCGTTCGAAGGATTCACGGACCAGCCTGAGGAGGAGATGCGCCGGTGCCACCTAATTGTTCGGCCGGACGCCACGGGCCAGCCGTGGGGTCGCGATGTCATCGAATCCTTGAGCATGGGGCGGCCGGTCCTAGCCACGGGCTCCAGCCAAACCTTCATCAAGCCCGGGAAAAATGGGATGCTGATCCCGCCGCGAGATGTGCCAAGGCTCGCCGAGGCCTTGACCCGGATGGCCGACCGTAGTGAGCTGGAGCGGATGGGCAGGGCGGCCTACGACTTTGCTTGCGAGAACCTTAATCCTGGTACGAACATAGCCCGGGTCATCGATACCCTGGAGCGGGTGGCTAGGCAGCCCCGGTAGCGGCTATTCGTTCCGTCTAGCCTTTCGGCAGCGCACGAAAACCTCTATCGCCGTCTCATGGGCGGTGTATTTTGGCTTCAGAATCTTCTTGAGCAACCCTACGTCGGCGATAAAGTCGCGCGTTCTGGGCGTCGCCTCGATTTCGTAGATCGGTTTCATGCCGAGGCTGGCGCCCATGAGTCCGGTCAGTTCCCGCAAGGAAAGCGGTTTCGGACCGGCGAGATTCAGACAACGGGGAAGGCGCGCTCCTACGAGCGCTTGTCCGCCGAGGTCGGCGAGTTGGGCAGCCGCGTCGTTGATGCAAAGCCAGGACAGCGCGAGGCCGCCGGTGTCGTATCCGACTCCTGAGGCGAGTTCCTCCGGGGTTGGCGCGAGCTTAATGGGTTCGCTCCGCCGTACCTTGTCCATGAGCACGGCCGCAAGTTTGGTTGTCTGCGTGGAGCCGTACAGACCGAACACCCGAAAGCAGCAGATCCGCATCGTTTCACATGCCATCAGGCCGAGAATCTCCTCGGCCTGCAGCTTGCTTAGGGCATACGGCGTGCTCCTGTCCAATAGGGCGTCTTCCGTAGACGGCAAGAAAGAAGGCGCATAGACATTGCCCGTCGAGGCGTAAAAAAACGCCTTGCATTTCGCCTTGAGTGCCGAGGAGGCGGCCTTGACCGCGCCCTGGGTATTGACGCCGAAAATAGCGGGAGCCGACTCCGGGAAATTGGCATAGCTTTCCGCCTGCGACAGGTAGTAGACCACGTCCGTACCTTCCGGGACGGTCAGATCGCCTCTGGTGATGTCACAATGGATGAAGCCTTGGACTGCCCCAGTGGAGCGCCCGGTATACCGGACCGAGTGGCCGCGTCCGGCCAGTTCCTCGTATAGATGGGCGCCGAGAAATCCGGTGCCGCCGACAATGAGCACGTTCATACCATTACTTCTTTTCGCTGCCGGTCATAGGGAATAGGTCCTATCCACATAGTGGCGCTGCAACCATTCGAACACCAGCAGCGACCAAATGAGCAGCCTCCGGTTGTGCCAGCCGTGGAAGTGGTCTTGGAGCTTTTCCTCGACTACGGCGGCGTCGAACCACGGGCGGCTTGTGGTCTGCCTGTCGAGTAGGATGCTTCTGATGTACTCCATGGTCGGGCCCCGGTACCAGTTTTCGTCCGGCGGCGAAAACCCTTGTTTCGGCTTCAGCGTGTATGTATTCGGCAGGTAGCGCTCCATGGCGCACCGGAGGATCAGCTTCCCGTCGGTGGTCAGGAATGGAAACTCGCCCCTTTCGGCTCGATTTTCGTTCATCTTGAGATTATACTCGGCGGGGATGCCCGCTGCTAGGTCGACCAGTTCATTGTCGAGGAACGGGACCCGAACCTCCATGCCGTGTGCCATGCTGATTTTGTCCTCAATGGTAAGGAGACCGTGCAGGAAGGTATCGAACTCGAAATTCAGGATTTGCTGGAACAGCTCCTCGTTCGACCTGCGGTTCGGAGTGCCGGACTTTGCGCGTTCCAGCGCGGATTGGAAGCTCTCCCGGGCAGAGTAAAGGAGGTCCCCCATGCCAGGCGCGAACAGGGAACCTAGTTCGTTAGGCGGAAGGAGGCGGTGCCAGTAGGAGAAGTAGGCATCCTCGAAGCGTTTCTCCCCCTGCCACTGGAAGCACTTTTCATAGCGCCACGGATATCCCGCGAACAACTCATCCCCGCCGGTTCCGGAGAGACAGACCTTGACGAACTTACTGGCGAGTTTGGCCGCATACCAATTCTGATGGCACATGCCGACCCGTAGGTCGTCGACGTGCCATGTGATCCTTTCCAGGGCCGCCTGCATGTCGCCGGAATGGAGGACGACCTCGTAGTGCTCCGTCTGTAGGAGATGGGACAGCGCTTCCGATTCTTTTCGCTCGTCGAAACCTTGCTCAATGCCGAACACGTTCGACAGATCGAATCCGCAGGTGAATGTGTGCATTCGCGGTATGTGGGCGCAGGACGCGGCTACGATAGATCCGCTGTCCATGCCGCCGGATAGGTAAGCACCGACCTCAACGTCGCTCACCAGCTGCCTGCGGATACACCGTTCGAACGCGTCAGCAACGCGTTCGCAGACGCTTTTGAAGCTATCACCTGAGAGATCGACGGCGGTTGCGCTCCGGTCGTGGTAGCGCCGGATCGCGGGCTCCTCGCCGGAGCCGACGTCGAGGGACAGGGTATGCCCCGGCTCTAAGAGCTGGATGCCTTGGAATAGAGTTCGGTCGGAATAGATATTCTGGAACGTGAAATATTCGCACATCGCGACGTGGTCGATGGTGGCGTCGAGCAGGCAGGAATGGAGTATGCCCTTGGGCTCGCTGGCCAGGAGGAGGTAATCGTCGGTCACGGCGTAGTAGACCGGTTTGATGCCGTGGCGGTCCCGAAACAGGGTCGCGCCGCCCGTGGCGAGGTCGACCACCAGGGCCGCGAACATGCCGTTCAGCATGGGGATACAGGCCTCGCCGTACTCCTCCCAGAGTTGGAGCAGGACCTCGGTGTCGCTCGTGCCCTGAAAGACTCTTCCGTTGGACTCCAGGTCGTTGCGCAACTCGATGTGGTTATAGATTTCACCGTTGTAGACTATCCAGAACCGGTTGTTCATCGTCGGCATGGGCTGGTGCCCGGTGGGGGCGAGGTCGATGATTGACAGCCGCCGGTGCGCCATCCCGACGGTGTACCCCATGCGCCCGAACTGGGATGCGAACAAATCGCCGCCAAAGGGCGCGATGTGCTGGTTCCGGTGCCGGAACGCGGGGTCGGTGAACACGGCGTAGCTCCCGCCCTTCCCGTTTCCGGCCGGACTGGAGTTTAGGAATGCGTATCCAGAATCATCTGGTCCCCGGTGGGCCAACGAGTCGTTCATGGCCTTTAGCGCCATCGGATTGACCGGCCTGCCGGTCCGGGAAATTATCGCTGCGATTCCACACATGGCTCACACTCCTTCTGACCGGTACGGCTGTCGCCCGGACTTGGCGGCAAAGGCCGCTTCATACCTGTCCAGCACCGTCCTGGCGACCTTGGCCGGGTCGTGCCACGCGTGGACGTAGTCCAGCGCTTTCCCGGCGGTGCGGCGTAGCTCCCCGGGGGTGTCGAAAATCGTGCGCAGCACCGGCTCAAGCGTATCCACGGTGACCGGGGAGAACAGCTCCCGGCAGTCGCGGGCCATGCCAGTAGGGATAAAACGCAGGTCCTCGTCCCTGATGAAGGAAAGCACGGGAACGCCCATCTTCATTGCCTCCACCGCGATGGCTCCGTACCAGCCGACATAGAGCTGATCGATGAGCAGGTCCGCCCGCGCGTAGATTCTGAGCGCCTCGTCGTTGGAAATGTTCTCGACCAGCGTGAAGCGTATCCGCCCACCGGACTCGCGCGCCAACCGCTCCATCACGCCGATCACCGCCCCGCTTCCCTTGCACGCCCTGTTCGACGGCGCGTGGACGACGTGTAGCGGTCCGGACGCGGCGGGCGTCCGCTCCGCGAGTCGGTCCCAAGTGGAGATGGTGTAGGGGAGGAACTCGGTCCGTTCCGGTAGGGTCCAGAACAGGTCGGGATTCAAGGCGAAAATGAGGTCCGCGTACCGGTCAACCTTGCGTATCCGACGGGCCCGGTGCGCATCCCGCTTCCCGTCGTTGCAGACGCCGCCGTAGCAATCCTCTTGGTGGCAGGCGGAGTAATCGCACCGCCGCATGGTGGGATACTTCTGGCGGGCGTCGCACCCGTTGAAGGTGAAAACCTTGAGGCTGTCCCGTCCGTAGAAAGGAAGGTCGGCGAGGTTGCCGGTCCCGTGCGGATCGAGCAGTGTCGTCGCGAAATTGAAGTGGTAGACGTCGTAGGCGTCGCGAAGCCCGAGGAACTCCCTGACAAGATTGAGCCGCCGACCCCAGTAGACGAGCCGGTTGGCCGATGGGCCCGTGTACAGGGTCCTGTCGGCGGGAAACCCGAACGAACTGCCGAAGGCCACCAGAACGTCGGAGCGCAGCCCGTGGGCGCGCTCCCCGCGCGACAGCCCGTAGCCGTTGCCCCCAACTTCCGTGGGGAGGTGCAGTATTCTCCAGCCCTTAGCGACCACTTGGTTCTATTCCCATTTGCCTGTTGAGGCGGTCGAACAGTGCGCCGATAGCTTCCGTGGAGTGATGCTTTTCGGCGTATCCCCTGGACTTCCGGCCGATCTCCGCCAGCTCCGCCCTGTTCTCCACAAGGGAGCGGACCGTCTCCTTGACGTCCCGGTACGAGCACTGGACGATGGGGATCTCATCGGGCTCCACCAGCCCCGCGAAGGTGTAGAGATCCACCAGCTCCGGCCGCAGATAGCACAGCACCGGCCGGCCGGCCGCCATGCCCTCCAAGGCGAACATGGCGTACCAGCCCACCACGAGCTGGTCGGCGACGACGTCGCATTCGGCGATCAGCCGCTTGATCTCCTCGTTTGGCACCTTGGAGACCACGACCAACTCCACGTCGACGCCCTCGTCGCGCAACTCCCGGATGGCCTTCTCGAAATACTTGGTCCCCTTGATCATCTGATGGTTCGGGGCGTGCAGTATGCGGATGGGGCCGTCGTGCCGTCCCGAGTTGAACTCCGCCCTGGTCCCCGTCGTGTCGATGGAGAAATGGGCCAGGGTCAGGACGTCCCAGTGGTAGGTGTAGTCCACCCAGTCGCAGCCGGAAAGAACGATGTCCGCATGCTCGGTCCACCGCTCGATCTGTCGGACGATGTGCGGCCGGCGCGTTTTCTGGAACAACGGGTAGTCGGAAACTAGCGCGTGTCGGAAGGCGTAGTTCGGGCACCGCGTCATGTCGTCCACGTCGCCGCCGTAGGGCATGACGAGCACCTTGATCCCCGCCAGCTTGTACAGGTACGGCTCAAGGCGCTTCAGGGGCGACCACGCCAGGGGACCTCCGTTGAAATAGATGTAGATGCACCGGTACCGGAAGAGCACCTTGAGCATCAGCTCCATGGAGGCCAGGGTCAGGTTCTTGCGGAGGCACTTCACGTCGAAGTCCTCAGTGATGTAGTAGACGTGGCTGACGAACGTCTCCACGGTGTACCCCATCTGCCGGAGGGCCTTCCTGTGGTAGATGTTGTTGATCATGGGCTCCGGCCCGAGGCCGACGTCGACGCTCCGCTTCGAGAACCGGGACACGGCGGCCGCGATGACGAAGCCGACGCCAATGGGGCCGCACGCGGCGACCAGGGCCCATCTGGACAATTTCCTTTTGATCGTACCGAGTATCCTGCTCATGTCGCGCTCACCGTCCGACGTTTTGCACTTCTTCGTTGGCCTTTTCCACCATCGCCCTCAGGTCCTCGTCTGGGAAACGGCTCAGGTTCACCCACAGGCTCTGGGTCATGGCGTCGCGCAGCTGGAGCATGAACCCCTCCTCGTCCTGCAGCATTCCTTTGGCGCGTAGGCTTTTGTAGAGCCTCGTTCCGGGGAACGGGAGCGGATACTGGAAATACCCGGGGATGCCGAGCCGCTTCGCGGCCTCGATGGTCTTTCGCAGCGATTTGGCGTCGTCGCCGGGGAACCCGTAGAGGAGGCCCATGTACGAGGGGGCCATCCCGTATTCCTTCAGCAGCGACAGGGCGTTGAACAGCTGCTCCGAGGTCACTCCCTTGCCCATCTCCTCCAGGATGCGGTCGTCGAACGACTCCACGCCGATGGAGATCTCATAGAAGTTGGAGTTGTTCATCTCCTCGATCACTTCCCTGTCGAGCAGGTCGGCGCGCGCGCCGCCCACCCAGAAATAGGTGTCCGGAAGCTCCTTCCTGGCCGTGCGGCAGAAGTCGAACAGCCATTTCCGGTTTGCGTTGAACGTCTCGTCGTAGAAAGCGATGTTGTTCACGTTGAACCGCTTGCGGACGTACTTGATGTGCTCGACGACGTAATCGACGCTGTGCACGGTGACCTTGTTGCCGTAGTTGCGGTAGCAGAAGCTGCACTTGAAGGGGCAACCCCGCCGGGAGAACATGATGAAGTAGTTGCTCACGTCGGAGTGGGGAATCCCCCGCTGGTCGCAGTAGCTCAGCAGCGACGGGCGCTTGGCGGTGGCATTGACGTAATAGTCCATGTCAACGAGGTCGTAGCCCGGAAACGGCACGTCATCCAGGTTCTCCATGCGCCGGGCCGGGCCCTGCACGAACTCGTCGCCTTTCATCCAGGCCACGTTGGGGATTCCCTCGAGGGAGCCCCCTGAGATCAGGGCGTTGCACAGCTCAACGATGCTCACCTCGCCCTCGCCGACCATGACCACATCCAGGGGAAGGTACTTGAGCACCACGTCCGGGCAAGGGGTGGCAAAACTGCCGCCGCCGATAAGGCGCGCTTCGGGCTGGTGTCTGCGGACCACGTCGCATAGCCATTTGATGTAGTAATAGACTGTCGTCATGCCGCTGAAGCCGACGATCTTCGCCGTGTTCTTTCTGAAGAAGTCCTCGACCTCCTCCTGTGGCGGACGATGGACGTTCAGGTCCAGCAGGCGCACGCGTAATCCGGCGTCCTTAAGTATCCGCCCAAGGTACATCACGCCGAAGGGCGGGTCCGTGGCACGGAAGTTCTTCATGATCGGGGGGTAGACCAAAATAACGTCGTAATCCATGATCCTTGCCAACCTTGCAGGTTAAAACGGGTAGTCGGGGAATTCTTCCAGGGGCACCACCAGCGTTCGCAAACCGTCCTTCCCGAAGCGGACTTCGTGGGAAAGCCGCGTCCTCCGGCCGTCGCCGTCGAGGCACACCATTTCTGCGACCGGGTCCGGGCCTGTCATGCAGATGCTCAGGCCCTGGCAGTCCTTCGGCCTAAGGTCGAGGCGGGCTCCCGACAGCACAAGACGAATCCCGGCCCCGGCGGGTTCGGTATCGATCCTGAGATCCTCGCACATGGCCTGATACGCCAGGAACCGGGAGAGCGGCGCGACCCAGATGCGCCCTTCGTGATAGCGGCGGGCGAGACGCTCCATGCCCTCGACGGCGTCGTCGGGAAAACACTCCGTCGCGCAGCACACGGCCGCGCCTTCCGCCGTCCTGTCGCATCCCATGTGCTGGTAGACGACGATGCCGCCCCCCAGGTCTTCGAGATGGGCCAGGTTGCTTTCCGAAAGCTGCCGCCCCAGGCTCCGGACGTCGGGAGCCTGGGGCCGGAGCCCCCTGAAGCGCCTGAAGCCGAGAACCCGCCGACCGTCGCGGAGGGTGTCATGCACCAGCAGCCGGTTGCCCCAGACGTCGTCCGGGTCGTCGCAGGCGAGGTCGTCGCGGTACCCGCTCCCGTCCCGGACGCCCAGGCAGAACTTGTTCGTGCAGAAACCGTCCAGCCAGTAGAAGCGGACCCCGGCCCTTTCGAGGAGGTCGGCATGGTACGCCGGGCTGCCCGGTAGATCCCCCGCCTGGTAGGGATTGGGCCACAGTCCGCCGATATTCTGGCGGTTGTTCGTGTTGCCGTGGTTCGACCAGACCTCCATGCGCACGCCCACCCCTTCCAGCTCCCTCAGGGCCGCCTGCGCATGGGCGCGGGTGAACCCGCCCCGGATGTCGAACCCGCCGTAGGCGTGGATGGTGTCCAGGATGCCGAGGGAGACCAGCTCCCTGAGTTCGTCGGCGTGCTCCCCGTACCTCTCGTGATCCGTCCCGTGGAACAGGGAGAACCCGCCGTCCTCGTTTTCGTTGAAGAACCACAGGCTGTCGGACACGGGCAGGCCGAGTCCCGCGCCGAACGCCGTCTCGACCCCCCGGTTGTTCAGCCACCGGTGCAGCTCGCAGAAATGCTCCCAGGAAAAATACTCGCAGTCGTTGGCGAAGGCTAGCCCGGCAACGTACGGGGCGGGCCAGCGGCGGACCGTGAAGGACGACCCGCTGCCGGGGACGGGGAAGGTCTTCTCCCGTTCCCCGCGGCCCCACTCCTCGACAAGGGCCAGCCACGCGTCCGGGCCCGGTCCGGCCAGGAGATCCACCGAGCGGGAGAGGCGCTCCTCGGAGTACACCTCGCCGTACCACTTCGCGGCGGCCCGGCCCCGGGACTCAAGCCACGCCCTGTCCGTACAGGCCCTTTCCAGGGCCTGTACGATCTCCTCCCGGCTCTCCGCCTGGATGACCGGGGGACAGGAGGGGTAGCCGAACCGGTTGAAATTGCCGAGGTGGGTCAGGACCGGCTTCCCCAGGCACATGGCCTCGAAGGAAACCGAGCCGAGCGACCCCACCACGAACTGGTCGACGACCAGGTCGGCGGCGGACATGTAGTCGCGAAGGACGGGCTTGCTCACCGCCCCGTCCATGATGAGGACCTGCGACGAGATTCCCCGCGCTTCGATGAACGCACGGGCGGCGGCGTAGTCGTCCCCCCAGCCCGCGACCACCAGCCGCAGTTCCGGGAACCGGAGGCAGACGTCGGCGAACGCCTCCAGGAACCGGTCGCTCCCCTTCCAGCGGTAGTTGATCCTGGACGGCAGGAACGCCACGAGCGCGTCTTCCGGGACGCCCAGCTCGCGCCGGGCCCGGTTCGCGCCCGACGCCCGGGAGAACAGCGGGCGGTTGATGTTGGGCAGAAAGGCGTACCGGGACTTGCGGACCAGACCGTTCCGCTTCAGGACCCCGTGGATCTCGGCGTCGCAGCCGTACGCCTCGATGACGAAGGCGGGCGATTCCAGGATGCGCCGGAATAGCGCCGAGGCCACCGGGTCCGTTCCGCCCGCGTCGGCGAGGACCACGCGGATGTCGCCGCCATAGGTGAAATATGCCGTGGGAATGCCCGCCAGGTATGCGCAGATCGCCGCATTGAGGCCGAAGGCGATCATCGTGTCGTACCCGGAGGCCTCGCGGATGATGGCGGCAAAGCCCTTGGCCGCGCCCCGCAACAGCGCGACCTGTTCCCCGGGCCATTCCGCGCACAGGGAGGCAATGCGCTCCTCAAGCCAGGCCCAATGCGGCTCGTTCGCCTCCCGGCGCAGGTTTCCCGTGGCGCGGAGATGGCCGTTGTCCGGCAGGTGCTCGCGGGAAAGACCGGCCCAGTATTCGAGGCCCTGGCGCTGCCGCATGACGTCCTCATAGCCGAGCCGGAGGGAAACGGCCTCCCAAACGGGCTGCGAAAACGCGAACCGTTCGTTGTCGTCGAGAAACAGCGTCGCCTCGTATCCCAGCCTGCGCAGTTCGCAGGTCATGTTCCACGCGTTGTTGGCGATGTTGCCGAGCAGGGCGACGCGCGCCTTTCCCTTGCCGCCGCTCATGCCTCATCCTCCCGACGACGTTGCAGGACCGCCTCGCGCGAGGGCCACAGGTAGGTTCCGTACTGGCGCGAACGGCGCGTCACCGGAACGACCTCGGCATGGAACGACGAACCGGCTTCACGTTCCGGAAGGTCGAAGGACGCGCGGCACTCCCCGGTTTCAGCCGAAAGGACGACCCCTTGGGAGTCGCCCTCGTCGAAACGGAGCGCGGGATCGATCCGGCCGTACTCCCATCCCCTGGAGCGATTGCGGACGACGGCCCGGTACCCGATGACCGCGTCCTGCGGGTTCCCGGCGAGGACCGACGGGGTCCAGGCCAGCTCCAGGCGGCCGCCCGCATGCCCGAAGGCGGTTATTCGCGGCATCGACGGAAGAAGGCTCCCGGACTCCGGCGTGTAGCTGCCGGACACGGCTCCCCGCCGCTCGGGGGGCAGGGCGTCCACGTATCCGCGCACCTCGCTGCCGAACACCCCTCTCGACGGGGCGTCGCCGGGCAGGGTCATCCAGCCGGTCGGCGGAAAGCGGTCGATGAGCCACGGTTCGCGCCGCACGTCGTCCAGCGTCGGCAGGGTCCCGGCCGGAGTCCTGGGCACGACGCCGTTCTTGAAGGCGTCCGCGTCCGCGATCACCCACCTGCCGTCGACTAGCACCTCCGCCGCCACGTGGTTGTGCAGTTGCAGCAACCGTCCAGCGATCCCCGCGAGGCGGCACAGCTCGATGAGCAGCCGCGACACGTGGCCGCACCGGCCGCGTCCGACGAACAGGGTGCAGAGTGGGGAGGCCGGATCGCCGACCTCGTCCACGGGCTGGCAGATGGGATCGCGATACACGGCCCGCTGCACGAATTCGAGAATCGAGACGAAGGCCCCCTCCTCGCCGGGGGCGGATTCGGCCAGGCTCCGAGCGAGGGCTTCGAGATAGCCGTCCCCGGCGCACCGGGCGCGGAACATGGCTTCGTCGTATAGCCGCCACGGCATGTGCCGTTGGTTGCCGTTGGCCAGGACGGCCCTGCGCGAACGCTCCACGTACGCAGGGTTGTCGGCGGCGGACCTAGCGCGCTCGATGAAATATGATGTGCTCGGTTCGGCCCAACAGGTTTCCGGCTTGGTCAGGGTGCACTCCCACACGGACAGCCTGCCGTCGTGAAGGTGCGGGTACTTCGGCTCCAGGCGCGGAATCTTCCAGTCCGCCACCAGAAGCCCTTCCCCGTGCCATTGGAAATCCGCCAGTCCGGCCCGGTCGGCAAGGGCCTCGAATTCTGCGGGCATGTAGGCGCGGGCGGTCTGGAGCGTCCGTTCGAGGTGCTGGGAGTCGGCCACGCACGTGGCCGCGTCGTACGCGAGGCGCGCCGCGTACTCCTCGCCGCACGTCTCCTGGACGGACCGGACTAGCTCCAGCCCCTGGGACGTCGAGGTGAGTAGCGCCAGGGCGGTCTGCTCCTCGGGCCGCCCGGTGAAGGGAAGCAGGGCCATGACGGGATTGAGCAGCCTGAGGGAGTCGTGAAGCCCCCCGGCGAAGGCCCGGTGCCAGTACGTCACGTAGAGGGTGTCCAGGCCGGCTTTCCGGATGTGGGGTTTCTCCCGGCTCATCACGTCCGCCAGGTAATGGCTCCAGCCGTCGGCGTTCAGGCAGCAGTACACGCGGCCGCCGGGCCTCAGCACCCGGGAGAACTCGGCCAACGCCCTGCCGACGTTCACGAACATGATAACCCCGTAGCAGAAGACGGCGTCGAACGATCCGTCGGCAAAGGGCAGGCTCTCGATGGAGGAATGGAGAAAATGCATGTTGCGGGCGCCGGCCATGTTGGCTATCCGGCGGGCCTTCTCCAGGCGGGGCGTGTTGATCTCGACGCCATGCACCGTGTCGAACCGCCGCGAAAGGGCGATGCCCCACTGGCCCATCCCGCATCCCGCGTCGAGCACGGACGAGCCCTCGAACATGAGCCGGTCCAGTCTGCCGAGATAGTAGTCCAGACCCGGGCCGAACTCCATTTCCATGAATTCCTTGTCGTAGTCCGAGTCGGCCAGCCCTTTCAGGACGTCGAGCGGGGGGAACTGCATCATCGGGCGTACCTGATCTCCGTGATCATATTGCGGACGACCTTGCCGGTCGGCTTGTCTTCCGTTTCAGCCACGTGGGCCATCCATATGTTGCACTTGTCGCACGCGGGCCACTGCCCGAGGTCGTTGCGGATGAGGGCGCGACGCAGGTCACTGAACGGCTTCCCCAGCCAGATTTCGGAAAGCGGGGTTTCAGGCACGTCGCCCATGCTTTGCAGGGAGGTGTGAGCCAGCCGTGAAAGGGTCTCACAACAGTAGAGGCACTGCCCGTCCGGCAGGATGTATATCTCCTGCCACGGGTTGAGGCAGGGCCAGCGTTTGCCGGATTCCTGGATCTTGTTCTGGGCCACGGCGTGTATGGAGGAAAAGGAGGTGCTGCCGCCGTTGTAGGTCCCCAGGTTGTAGAAGATGGCGCCGTCGGACGAGGCGCACCACTTTTCGGCAAACCGCTCCACCTCGTCCCGGTCCAGGCCGTCGTTCAGGACGCAGGAGGTGAAGACCGCGAAGTCGGGCGAGCGCCGCTTCGCCTTCTCGATGAACGACAGCACCTGGGACTCGACTTTGGCCAGGTCGCCGCCCCTGATGCGCGCATAGGTGTCCGGAAGGGCCGCGTCCAGGCTGATGTAAATGCTCGTCAAACCGGCGTCCAGGAGGGCGTCGGCCCGCTCCTCCGTCAGTAGGACGCCGTTGGTCGTGATGTGCGCCGAAGGACTCCCGGCCTCCCTGGCCCGGCGGATGAACTCCGCCATGTCCGGGTGCAGCAGGGGTTCCTCGATGTTGCCCACCTTGACCGGCGCGCCCAGGCGTCCCACGTTCCCGGCGATGGAGAACAGCAGGTCGCGATCCATGAACTCGGGCCTGGAGAAATAATCCCTGGCGTGGGTGCTCCGGGCCTTCTTCCCGTGGTAGGGGCACATCACGCACGATAGGTTGCACCTGTTGGATACCACGACACTGACCTGCACCGGCCGGGCGCTCACCGAACCGAAATGGTCGACGAAGTAATGCTCCTGCTCCGTCATGCTCGCGCCCTCCACCCGGTGGAACACCACCCCGGCCTCTCGGCCCAGACGAAGCGGCGCGAAGGGACGCTTCAGCAGTTCCTCGCGGGGGACGGAGACATGGTCCGGCACCCAGATCATGAGCGGGTCGTATTTTGGAAGCCCGAGTTCGGAACTCACCGGGATAACCGGCACGAAATAGTTCACGGTGTCCGGCTTCAGCGAGCCGAAAAACGCGGCGATGCTGGTCGGATGCAACGGAGCCGCCTCCGGGCACAGCAGAAGCTCGCCGCCGAGCGACGACTCCCGTGCCGCCCGGACCAATTCCCCGGAGGGGACACTCTTCCCGCATGAGAGACGCATCATTCTTGCCACCGACCTTCGGGCTACTCATTTACTGCGATCGCCAGGCGGCCGGGATCGGGCGCTGAGCCCATCCCTGTCAGCCCGGCAACATCCTTCATTCACGGTGCAAATCATCAAGCCGTTGCTCCACCCCGCATCAGCGACAACGGACGGACGGGCCGGACAATCCGACGGATCAGCCCGGCGCTCACCCTCCAGGCCGTCAGGTGGAGGTTGCGGTTCGGCGTGGTCCGCTTGATGCCGCCGAACCCGAGATCAGCCAGCCGGCGACCTCCTCGAAGGTGTGGAGGTCGTTGATGGTCGGCGAGATGGCGTCGAACCAGCCGTGCACCGCCCCTTCGGGGATATGCTCGCGGCAGTACTCCATTTTTTCCGAAAGGGACGTGGACATCGTGGCGAAGCGGTGCGTGGCGTACATGTTGGCCTCGCGGAACTCGTCGATGGTCCGGGGCTCGCCGTAGAGCATCAGGAACATGCCGCCTCCCGGCCTGATCAGCCGGCCAAGGGCCTTGACCCCGAGCCGGGTGTTCCCGGTGTGGTGCAGCACCCCGAAGGGCCATACGTAATCGAAGGACTCCTCCTCGAACGGCAGTCCCTGGAGCACGTTGCCCTGAGCCGCCACGGCGTCCAAGACCCTCTTCCCCTTGAACCAGTCGGCGTCCAGTCCCGTATGGGCGACGAGATCGCCGTGTCCGTGGCCAGGAAGTCTCCGGTATTGAGCTGGTCCCACTGGGTGTCGAAGGACTCGGCGGTTTGCTCGACAAAGGCACCGTGTCCGGCCGACTCGGCGAGCAGCTGGCGCACGGTTCGCCTCAACGCGCTGCATTCATTGAGAAGATAGCGGATGCATTCGTTTTTGAGAAGTTCCTTTGAATGATCCATCCGACTACTCACTGATCTTTCGTTTGCGCGCTTCGACCGCTTCCTTGTGGTTTTGACGCCATTCGATGAGGGCTCGCAAACCCTGAGCCAACGGGACTTCCGCTTTGAAGCCGATCTCCCTGATCGCCTTTTCGGGGCAGCCGACGCGGTTCTTCACGAAGGTCAGGCCGCCGGGCAGGAACTTGATTTCCTGCTTCGAGTCGCGGATGTCCAGAATCATTTCGGTTAATTCCTTAATGCTGGTTTTGATGCCGGTGCCGACGTTGTAGAAGGCGTCGGTCGCGTCGGACTGCATGGCGAGCAGGTTGGCGCGGGCGCAGTCTCCAACGTAAACGAAGTCGTAGGACTGGGAACCGTCGCCGTAGACGACCGGGGCCTTGCCCGCGTCGAGGTTGTCGAGGATCTTCATGATCACCGCGATGTACTGGCCCATGTAGTCCTGCCTCGGGCCGTACACGTTCATGTACCGGAGCCCCGCGAAGTCGAACGCCTTGTCCGTGGTCTTGTAGCGGTGGTAAAGGGAGTGGCACATGGCCTCGCCCGCGATCTTCGTCGCTCCGTAGAAATTGTCGTTGTTTAAGGGATGGTCCTCGGTCATGGGTTCCTGCACAGCGTCGCCGTACACGGAGGCCGAGGAGGAGTAGACTAGCTTCTTCACACCGTTGTTGAGCATGGCCTCCAGCACGTTGAACGTGCCGCCAATGTTCACATCGAAGGCAGAACGAGGAAAGTCGTAGCAGTGGCGGAGCCACAACGCGGCGAGGTGGAACACGCCGTCGACGCTCTTCATGGCCGCGTCGAGGATGTCGCGGTGCATTAGCTCCCCGCCGAGCGGGAAGATCTTGACGCGTGGGTCCCTCAGCGCACCGGCCAGGTTCTCCTCCGAGCCCCGGGTGAAGTTGTCGAAAACGCGGATTTCCGCCACGTCCTCGCGGGTGAGAAGATCGACCAGATGCGAGCCGATGAAACCGGCACCGCCGACCACAAGAAACGTCTTTCCTTTGATATCCATAAGGTATGTCCTCTTGCTCGCGAACGAGCGGTATGTTCGGCAGCAGAACATTCTTTCACAACGGCCGGTAGGGATATTTTCCGCCCCCGGACTGCCGGACCCGCCTCAGCAGGGCCGGATGCCAAAAATTTCAAGCCACAACAGGTAGTTGAGCAGCCTCCACAGCCTCGCCGAATCGGCCGGTTCCCGCATTTCCGCCAGCAACAGGGCGCTGTCCCGGTCGATCATCCCCAGGTCGGCGCTCCCGATGCGTTCCTTGACCTGGCCCAGGCACCTCGACAGCCAGTCCCGTTCCGGGGTGGCGAATCCGATTTTGTCCCGCCGGTCGACGATCCCGTCGGGGACGATGCCGCGCATGGCCTCCCGGAGCACGGCCTTGCTGCGCCCCTGTCCGTCGATCAGGTATTCCTCGGGCAAAGAGAACAGGAACTCCGCCAGTTCCGCCGTCAGGAAAGGCACCCTGTTTTCTATGGAAAAGGTCATGGCGTTCCGGTCGCCGTGCCGCAACAGGTTGGGCAGGTTCTCCCAAGACACGAAATTCGCAAGGGTCGTCCGGACGAGATCCGGGTGGGAATGGGGTCCGCGAAACGGCGGCGCAACAGATACAGCCAGTTCTCCCAGCTTCCGCCGGTCGAAGAGGGCGACGGAGACGGGAGACGTTCCGGTCCTCCCGAGCAGTTCGTTTGCCGTCCGCCTCATGAGGCGCGGGAAGCTCCGGGCGGGCCATTTCGATGCCCTGAACAGGAACTCGGCGGCCTGGAGGACGCGGCCGCGACGCGCGAGACCGACGGCCCGCTGCATGCAGAACCCGTCGTAACCCGCGAGCAACTCGTCGGCCCCTTGCCCCTCCAAGACGACCTTCACGCCGCACCGACGGGCTAGCCGGAACATGCGGTACTGGGCGTAGATCGACGTGCCGTTGAACGGTTCGCCCAGCCGCTCGACCAGCACGGGTAGGTCGTCGAGCAGCTCGCCGAAGCTGGCACCGGTGACGTGATTGACGAACCGGGCCCGGCCGTTGGCCATGGCCACCCATTCGGCCTCGGAAATGGCCGGATCGTCAGCCACGTAGCTGAAGGAATGGAACTCCCGTCCCGGCTCTAGGTGGCGGACGCAACAGGCGATGGACGAGGAGTCGATCCCGCCGGACAAAGCCACACCCAGGGGCGCGTCGCTGCGGAGATGCAGGCGGACCGAGTCGAGGAACAACTCGCGCAGCCGCTCCGCCGCGTCTGCGAAGGAGAGGGCGCTACGCCGCTCCAGGTCGATGCCCCAATAGGGAACCGGCTCCGAAACTAGGCCCGAGTCGAGGCTGACTTTGAGGCTTTGGGCGGGAGGAAGCTGCCTGACCGAGCGGAACAGGGTGGCGTCGTTGGGCTCGATGGAGCCGTGCGCGAGGAAGTTGAAGACCCGTTGCGGGTCCAGGTCACGCGGGACGCCGGGGAATCGCAGCAGCGCAGGGAGTTCGGAGGCGAACCGGAACCCGCTCGAAGTTGCGGCGTAGTAGAACGGCTTGATCCCGAAACGATCGCGGGCGCAGAACAGGATGCGCCGCTCAAGGTCGGCGATGGCGAAACTGAACATGCCGTTGAATCGGGTCAGGCAATCCGGTCCCCACTGCATGTAGGCCTGGAGCAGCACCTCGGAGTCGGAAGTGCTCTCAAATGTGTGGCCAAGGGATTCGAGTTCCTCGCGTAGTTCGACGTAGTTGTAAATTTCGCCGTTGTAGGTCAGGTGATGGCGGCCGTCGCGGCTCGCCATGGGCTGCGCTCCGCCGGGCGTCAGGTCGATGATGGCGAGCCGGGTGTGTCCCAGGACGAGGCGCGTGTCGCCCTGTGGGCGGGGAGAGGGCACCAGCCCCTGCGAAAAATAGCGGACGCCGTTAGCATCTGGGCCGCGATGGCGCAGGGCTCGGAACAGACCATCCGTCACGCGTCCGCACGCTCCCTCATCCAGGCCGTTGATGTTGTGTATTCCGAAAATGCCGCACATGTGAGTTACTGTTTCCCGGGGGCGGTCCACAGGTTGTCGAAGGTCGAGAGGTCGAACTCTCGGTTCTTGTCGAGCAGGAAAACCGGAGCGGACTGGCAGTACAGCCTTTCCGCCATGGTGTCGCCGACCGCGGCCGCAACCGGCGTCGGCTCGGGCAACACGAGGCCGCGGCCCTGCGCCAGGAGTTCGGCCCTGAACGCGTAGAGCGTCTCGTCGTTTATGTGCAGGTCTGGTAGGAACTGGCTGCCGGGGGCGTCGATTCCCTTCATGGTTTCCCGTAGTTCGGGGCAGAGGGTGTCAATGTTGTCGAACTGCCACGACGAGCGGGCCGGCATGCGCCACCCCGTGTGGGAAAACCGGCCCAGTTCGAAAAAATGCGCGTTCCAGAAGGGATTGGCGACGCTCGGCAGCGGCAGGGTCGACACCGCATGGGCGCAATCGGCGGGCAGCGTGTCGAGGGTCTCCGCAAAGCGTTCGAGACGGGCGCGGGAAACGATGCTCTGGAGCGGACGCACGACGACGATCCACTCGTCGGGCCGGAGGTCCCTTGCATCGATTCGTTCGGCGATGATCACGGCCTCTCCTTCCTTTCTTTCCCCCAATTCCGTCCAGTGGATGGGCACGTCGAGCCAGCGGGGCATCTTGAACAGGACCGCCGCCAGCACCCCGCACAACCTGGCCCCGGGACATCCGTCGATGGCCCTGACCGTCTCCATAAGAATGGACTCCCTCGTCTCGGGAGCGGCCACCAGGTCCTGCTCCACGGCGTCCCATTGTCCGACAGACATGTACGCGTACTTCATATCTCCACCCCGAAGTCGTATAATCCCTTGGAAACCACCATTTCCGCGCACCGGAAGTCTGACTCGGTGTCGAGGTCGAGAAGTTCGAAGGGATTGTTCGCCAACTGGAAGTCATAATAGAGGATTTCGCTCATGTTGACCCAACACCCGCTGAAACTCGAAACGATCTTCACCGGCACCTTGTTCGCGAACGCGGACAGGTCGACCATCGAGGACAGCCGCGTGCCCTTGTAATAGTAATTGTCGAACCGGCGCGATGGCGCGACGCAGGTGGCGCAGAAACCCGATTTCCTGAGCTTTTCAAGGCACTGCTTCATGCCCCCCAGGTTGCGGAACGGATTGACCGGATACATGTCGATGATGGCCTTTAGGGGGTATTCCTCGTCCATCAGATGTCGGATCGTGAAAAATCGGGAATAATATGGGCTCACGTTGTCGCCGGACAGCTCCTTGGGCCTGAGGAAGGGAACTTCCGCCCCCAGGGATTCCGCCAGGTCGGCGTAATCCCGGCCATCTGTGCTGACGATGATCCGGTCCACGCCCATGGCCTTCGCCATGGTGATGGTGTAGGCGATCAGCGGCTTGCCGCCCAGCATGGCGACGTTCTTGTTCTTCAGGCGGGTGGACCCGGTACGTGCGGGGATGTGCACGACGACCTTGTCGCGCTCGCCGCGGAACTCCTCGGCCCACTTAACGTTGTCGTACTCCTGATACTTGAAGTACTTCCCGATGATGTGCCTCATGAACTCGTCGGAACCCATCTCGCCTCCAGTCCCGGGCCTACCGGGACGCCGCCTTTTCGATGCAGCCGCAGATCATGTCGATGTCACTTTTGGACAGGTACGGATGCATTGGTATCGAGAACACTTCGCCGGCGGCGGCTTCGGCCGCCGGAAACGAGCCGGTCCCCAGCCCCAGGGACACGTAGGCCTTCTGCAGATGGAGGGGGCACGGGTAGTACACAACGCTCGGAACGCCGTCTCCCTTCAGGGACTCCTGGATCGCCTCCCTCAGGGGGCTGCGCAGGGTATACTGCGCCCAGGCGCTCGTCGTCGCCTCCGGCATGACTGGGAGCGTGAGCGTTCCGAGGGCTCCGAGCCTCGCACTATATATCTCGGCCACCGCCTGCCGCCTGTCCAACTCGTCGGGGAAGATGGCCAGCTTGGGGAGAAGGGCGGCCGCCTGCAGCGTGTCCAGCCGGGCGTTCAGCCCAGTCCTGACGTTGTCGTACTTGTGGTCGCCCTTGCCGTGCACCCGAAGGGAACGGCAGACCTCGGCCAACGCGTCATCATCGGTGAACAGCGCGCCGCCGTCGCCTAGGCAGCCGAGCGGCTTGGCCGGGAAAAAGCTGGTGCAGGCGATCTGCGGTGCCGCGACAGCTCTGCGGCCCTTGTAAATGGCTCCGAAGCTTTGGGCGGCGTCCGCCACCACCGTCAGGTTGAACTCGTCCGCGACCGCGTTGATCGCGTCGTAATCGGATGGCTGGCCGTAGAGATCCACCGGGAGGACCACTCTGGGCGTCAGGCCTTCGCCTTCGAGCGCTGCTGGCGGCAGGGGGTGCCCGGCGGCGTCTCTGTCCAGGACCGCCCGGATCGCCGCTTCAAGCCGTGCGGGATCGAGGGTGTACGACCCGGCGTCGATGTCCACGAACACGGGCGTCGCGCCGATCAGGGAAATGACCTCGGCCGTTGCGATGAAGGTGAAGGGAGAGGTGAATACCGCGTCGCCCGGCCCTACGCCCAGCGCCATAAGCGCCATCAGCAGGGCGTCCGTGCCGGAGGAGCAGGTCACGCAGTGCGCGACGCCGGCGAACCCGGTCAGTCCGGCCTCCAGTTCCGCGACCTCCGGCCCCATGATGAAGTTGCCGTGGGCCAGGACCGCGTCCATGCGCCGCCGGACATCCTCCTCGACCCGTTGGAACTGCGTCTTGAGATCAATGAATGGCATCATCACGCATCCCTCCCAAGTACGTCGTCCGCCATGGCCGCCCTGTTCGAGTATTCCTTTCCGCAGGCGGGGCACCGCCCGGCTTCGTCGAGCTTGTTGCCGCATTCGCACATCCATCCGCGAACCCTGGCAGGGTTGCCCATTACCAGTGCGTGGTCCGGCACGTCGGCGGTCACTACGGCGCCCGCGCCAACAAAGGCGTGCCTGCCAATGTTGTTGCCGCAGACGATGGTGCAGTTGGCGCCCAGCGTGGCGCCCTTGCCAACGTGGGTCCTGCGCATCTCCTCCATGCGCCGGATGTTGGCGCGGGGGTTGAAGACGTTGGTGAAAACCATGGAGGGTCCACAGAACACGTTCTCCTCAAGCGTCACCCCGGGATACACGGAGACGTTGTTCTGGATCTTGCATCCGTCGCCGACGGATACGTCTTTGCCGACGAACACGTTCTGGCCGATGTTGACGTTTCGGCCGATGGTCGCGCCGGACATAACGTGGGAAAAATGCCAGATGTGGGAGCCGTGCCCGACGGATGCGCCCGCGTCGACGACTGCCGTTTCGTGGACAAAGGCGCTCTCCTGCGCGGATGTGTCGGCTTTGCCTGATAGAAAGATTTTCTTCCCTTCGGCGTTCAGCGATTGCTGACTGGCGTTCAGCACGCGGAGAACCTCCAGCCCTTCCCTGCCGTCCGTCCGGGGGGCCTTCCCCTCGGACGCGCATTCGATAAAATGGAGGCATTCGAGCTTGAGCGGTTCCGCGTCAGGCAGCTCGAGGCGGTAACCGTTGGCCTTGGCTGGGACCGGAACGTTGTTTTCCCAATTGATCTCATGCGGGTACAACAGCAGCTTTTCGGCCCACGGTAACGTGTCGTCGAACACCGCCATCTTCTTTTCTCCCACCACGACGAGCTTCTGCTCCTTGAACGGGTGGAGCCAGGAAACGAAGATGTGCGCCTTCATGCCCGAAGCGAATTCCATGTGCGTGGTCGTGACGTCGGAAATGCGCTGGTGCAGGTAGTTGGCCCCAGCCGTCATGACGGATTCAAGCTCGGAATCGGCGAGGGCGAGAATCATGGATATGTCATGGGGGGCGAACGACCACAAGATGTTCTCTTCCCGCCGGATCTTGCCCAGGTTGAGGCGGTGGGAGCATATGTAGTTGATCTTGCCCAGTTCGCCTTCGCTCACCAGACGTTTCAGTTCGAGAAAGGCCGGATGATACTGTAGCAGATGCCCCACCATAAGAATGCGATGTCTGGAATCAGCAAGTTCAATGAGCTCTTTAGCTTTGTCCTCGTCAAGCACCAATGGTTTTTCTACGAATACATGTTTGTCTGCGAGAAGCGCTTGTTTCGCCTGATCATAGTGGGAAACTGCTGGCGTTGCGATTACAACTGCGTCAACTTCTGAATTCGAAATTAAATCGGAATAATCAGAATAAAATATAGATTTTGGATATTGCTTGCTAAAAATTTCTTGTGCGTCTTCATTATTGTCACAAATGCATGTGAGAACGCCTAATTCACTCATGTTTCGAACAAGATTTTTGCCCCAGTATCCAGCCCCAATGACACCTACTCTAAGATGCTTCATTTGCCAACTCTGTATGTTATTTGATTACGGCTGAATTACGACAATATCGTCGTGGCTTGACCTCTTGGCGTGCAGTGATATGCGCGCTTTGAGAACAAGTCGCTTCGATTCTTCCAGAAGATTTTTGAACTTTTCCGGGTGATGCAGCCCAACCTGCCTCTGAGCGTGGCTTCGGACACTGTAAAGTGTTTTGTTGATGTGAAGAAGTCGGGCGCCATTCAGCGCAAATCGTAGATAGCATTCATGATCATCTGCGTGTGAGTTCTCATCGTAATAACCAAATGTTTCATGAAGAGAGCGCCTGTAGAGCGTTGAAACGCCACATAAATACCATTCGCAAAATGATTTTTCGAAACTGTAGTCTGGAAGTATGAATTCTCGGAGAATTTGGTGGTTGTCATCGATAATGAACATGTTAGAGTACACGAAGTCGGCTGCATTTTCATCAAGTGGTTTGGCCAAGGTGGATAGCATCTGAGGGTGAGTTATGTCGTCAGCAGCGACAAATGTGCAATACTCGCCTGTCGCAATCCGGAATCCTTTGTTGTATGTTGCGGTTGATCCGATGTTTTTGCTGTTTTTCTCGTATATAATTTTTCTTACGTTTTTATTGTATCTGTTATATATTGTTTTTATTAATTCGTCTTTTTTTTCGTCATATTTTGATATAAATGAAGTTGAGCTTGATTTTACGTTATGGATCCAATTTTTTATCACGCTATGTGAGTTGTCTATAGAGTTGTCATCAATGATAATTATTTCTATTTCTGGGTAGTCTTGGAAGTAAATAGAATCTAAGCACGCCTCAATGTATTTACCGTGATTATAGCTTGGGATAACGATTGATATTTGATTCAATTTTTTTCTCCAATCGTCTGAAACAATATGTTTATCACTTTTTTTTCATTCCAAATCTCAGACATGAATTTCCTGCTTTCTGAATATCGTTTCATTTTTTTGTATGCATTGGTAGTATTTAATAGTATATTGCAGATGTTTTCTGGTTTGCAATCAATCCATGGTAGAGCGTCAGTTTCGAAGTATTCTCGTATATGGCTTTTATTCCAGTCATCTAAGTTTGCGATCACCGTGAGTCCTTGGCTTAAACCCTCAAGACTACTGATTCCATAATAGCCCTGAAGGTGATCGAATAATATATGGCTCTCGCGCTTTAAGCGCAGGCACTCCTTGTGCGGTGTGTTTTCAATGATCCGCATTTCAACGGGTATTGAGGAAATAATCATTAGCTCTTTTGTCGCAAGAATAAATTCCTCTGTATTTTTCAGATCCTTGCGGGTCGGGGAATGGCAGATGATGATTGGCTCTTCGGGTTTATTCTCCAGTGGCGTATAAAGTGGATTGTTTACCGGAACCAGATTTGGCTGCCACGTTGCCTCAGGCAGCAACTTTAGAAGATCCGGCGTACTCACCAGAAGATTTCTCCGCCCGCGTTCCTTGTATTTCTGCCGGTACTTTTCAGGATTCCCCCTGAAATCCGGATGCCCATGATGGTGATGGACAATGATCTTGCCCTTCATGAAGTCACGGGGGCGGAACGGCCCCAGTTCGATGTCTTCGTCGGCTGTCATGTGGAAATGGAAGACGTCGCTGGTTCTGAGCAGTTCCTCCACCTCGGCCCATCCTGCTTCGTCCAGCCAGGGCAGGTGCAGGTCCTTTTCGAACATGAAGTTGTATCGGATTTCCTTGGTGATCAGACGGCAGGAATGCTCGGTATACGCATTGATGGCCTTGGTGAATTCGATGGCCGTTCCTGCCGGGTCGTTGATGGCGATCATCAGGATGCGCATGTCATGTTCCGTGTCGAGTGTCGCAGTGGTGCCGCGCCGGACTCCGGGCGCACTTCGTCCCCGTCGGGGGATGCCGATTTTAAAACAAAACCTTTGTAAACGGACGTTTAGGTCTATTCGGGCTGGACTTGGTCCAGCGAGATCTCCACCGCCACGGCCTGCCCGATGGCATCGACCTTGAGGATCAGGCGGCTTGCTTTCCGCCCCTTGCTTATGGTCCCGGTCAGTCCGGTGAACGGGCCGGCGATGATGCGCACCTTCTTTCCGACCTGGGCGAAATCCGCCAGTTCAAGGCCGATCTTGAGTTCGCAGACCTTGGCGATGGCCTGCAGTTGCGCATGCAATGCGTCCTGGCCCTTGACCGGAAGAGCCTGGGCCAGGTGCCCCGTCTGAATTATAGTCAGGCGTTCCTGCGCGTCGGCCTGGAAAAAAAGGTAGCCTTCGAAAAGAGGGACAATGGAGGTGCGCATCCTGTCCCTGTTTTTCTGTGGCCGTGATACCAGCGGCAGAAAATAACCGATGCCCTTGCCGTGCAGGCTTCTGGCCAGGGCCTTTTCCTGCCGTGTGCGAGTGCGCGCCACCCACCAAGGATGTCCTGCATTCGGCATGCTCCCTGGCTCCAGCAGCGTCTGTGGATGCATGGGAGGCGGGTTGTCTTTTAGGCTCAGGGTCATGGTGTTTCGTTAATTCATTGTGCGAACAATTACTGCGATGATGCCGCAATGCTTATCGCGCATCGCTTTGCCCAAAATTTTCGTAACAACTTCTTTTCCTTCAGGATCCCAATGCTTCGCCATGCAACTGTGCATCCTTGGCCAGGAAGACGGTGAGCTTTTTCCCGAGCACTTCGTCCCACAACAGCGGCGACATTCCATCACCCGGGCTTTTGACTGCCAAATCTTCGGCTGTCAGGATCTGCCCAGCCGGTAAATCCCTGGCCGCAACGATGCTTTTGCGCAGCTTTAAGGCCGCTTGGCTCTCCTTGGCGAAAACTTGCTTGTCCGTGACCAGCATGGCCCGTTCCACTTCGCGGATCATGGTTACCAGTTCCCGCAACTGGCCGGGTTCCAGGGACACCTGGTGATCGGTTCCAGGGAGATTCTTGTTCAGGGTGATGTGCCGTTCGATGACGCAGGCCCCTCGCGCCACCGCCGCCAGGGTGGGGGCGTAGCCGCGTTCGTGACCGCTGTAACCCACGGGGAGCCCGTAGCGTGTGCGCATGACCTCCATCACCGGCAGGCCGATTTCTTCTTCGGGGCAGGGGTAGGAACTGTTGCAATGCAGGAGGATGATATTGTCGTGAAAGGACCGCAGTTCTGTGACGGCTCTGTCGATCTGCTCCCAGGAGGACATGCCTGTCGAGAGGATGACCGGAACGCCCATGGCTCCTATTTGTCTGAGCATGGGGATGTTGACCAGGTCCGCGGAACAGATTTTGGCCATATCCCAACCGATGTCCTGCATCTGGTCCACGCTGACATGATCCCAGGCCGAGGCGAAAAAGGTCATGCCCAGCTTGTGTGTCAGGGTCCTGAGCTCCGCCATCTGTTCGACGTCGAGTTCCAGCGCCTGGCGGTGTTTACCGTAGGTCGGGCCAAAGCTGTTCGGTCCTGTGTAGGGCGCGTTTTTGCCGTCTTCATTGAGCAGTGCATCAATGTTGCGCTTCTGGAATTTGACGCCGTTTATTCCGGCTTCGGCGGCGGCTAGCACCATCTCCTTGGCCAGTTCCAGCTTGCCCTGGTGGTTGTTGCCGATCTCCGCGACAAGAAAACAGGGGAGGCCGTGGCCGATTTGGGCGCCCGAGGGCAATTTGATGCTTGCAGTGCTCATATTCACAGCCTTGCGATGTTGAAGTGAAGCTTCTGGGCAAGTGGCGATATTTGATCGAGAATTTCTTTTTGTCGTGCAAAGGTCGTGATGATGGCGGCGTCGAAGGCAAGTTGCTCAAGGACCAGCGGAGGGGAAATGATGTGCCCGTTAAAATTTTGCCCATGCTTGTTACGGTCGTTATCTACGATCGCCACGACCCGCAAATCCAGTTCGCGTATGGCCGAGAGCGCGATTTCGCATGTCTCGGAGGCGCCGAAAAGAACGAAGCGGGTTTGTCCCTGCTGGACGAGAAGATTGATTTTGTCGCGGATGAGTTTTTTGAGCGCGCTGTAGAGCTGAACGAGCTCCGTCGAGTATTCTTCAAAAAAAAGTTGTCTGGTTTGTTCGCCCAGGTCGGAGAGATGATAGGCAAAGCTCTTGCCGTTGACCGGAGTAACGTTCAGCATCTTGTTTTCGCGCAGTTCGTGAAGGTATTTGTTGACCATGGCTCCGCTGAGGGCGCATTTCTGTGCCAGTTCGGCCTGGCTCAGCGACGGATCGGAATTCAAATTTTCAAGCAACGCCAGGATTCTGCTTGGTTTGCTTGGTTTGAGAAATTTTTTATCGAGAACGATCATGCGCGGTTTCTCTTCAGGCTGTACCGATCATTGACTGAGTGATTCAAAATGCCTGCTGGTTGGATTTTGTTTTTATGCCGAGAGTATTCCTCCCCGGTTGGCCGGGGGAAATTTGAACCACATATTCGCAAAGTCGTTCCTGTGTATACGCGGTTAACCTCTTCTTGTCATCACTCAATCAGCCAAGAGGGCAATACATTCACGTCGACTGCTCGTTGCTTGACTGACCTTCGAGGAAACGTTTTTTTGCTCACTGAGTGAATGATTTGAGGCCTATTGAGGTCTGACCACGGTAATCTCGTGTCATTCATCAACCTGCGCGATATCCGAAAATTTGGTTTTCCGGCATTGTCCTTCGCCGAGCCACCGTATGCACTTTTTCTTAGCCACACTGATTGGAGACGTCTGTCCGATGATTTGCACCGATGATGTTGACTCCGCTGCTGCCCGCGTGAACCTGGCGAAAGATTGCAGGCTACGCTCGCGGCATGAAGGAACACTTTTTCATTGCAAAGCAAATTGTTTGCCAAATGAAAAATCTTGCACAGTACCTGGGACACAAAGGAAGGAATAAAGGGCTGACAACATTATGTAAGGCAGGTCGCAGGTTAATAGATTCTAGGCGGGGTGGGGCTGGTCTATGGAACCGTCCCTCCCCCTCATCCCCCCATCTGCTTGGCCGCGAACATCTTCATCTTCTTGGCTTCGACAAAGTCCGCGTTGACGGCCAGGGCGCGGTCGGCGGCGGCGATGGCGTTTTTCCAGCGTTTCATGTCCAGGTAGACCCGGCCCAGGTTGAAGTAGATGATTTCGTCATGGGCCTGACGCTCCAGGGCCTGGATGTAGAATTTCTCGGCTTCTTCGAGTCTGCCGGATTTGCGCAGGGCCATGCCGAGTTTGTTGAAGATGTGGGCCGAGTCCGGGTTGTCCGCGTAGGCTGCCTTCAGGTATTCCAGCGCTTCGTCGTATTTTCCGAATTCAAGGAAGATGTCCGCCACGGTGATTTTGAGTTCCGTGTCGGTTTTGGCCGCGTCGATGAGGCGTCCGCAGACCTGCTGGGCTTTGGCGGTTTCGTCGGATTCAAGAAGTTTTCTGGCCAGTTCCAGTTGCTTGAGCCGGTATTCCGCCAGTGCGGCCAGGTGCGAGTTGGCTTCGTCGGCAAGATTTTCCTGCAAAAAGGTCAGGAGGGCGTAGAGGCTGGCAAGAAGTTCCCGCTCTTCGCCGGGCTTGTAGCTGATCTGGAGAGGGTAGATTTTTTTGAGCTCGCGGTCGTTGGCGAGGTGATAGGCGGCCTTGTCCAGGGACTCGGTGAAGGACTGCATTTCGTGCTTCATGAGTTGGCCCTTGAGGATGAACCCGACCGCTTCGTGCAGATTGGCCACGGCGGCAAGGAGCTTGCCCTGTTTGAGCAGCATGTTGACTTCTCCAAGCTGTTTCTTGGCCTTGAGAATCTCTGCCGACATGGGCGCTCCTTGCGCGACGTGCGCGATTTAGTTGTTTATTGGACCTGACCGGATTCGACCATGCGCCTAAACCGGGCGAAAAAGTACTGGCTGTCGTGCGGTCCTGGGCCGGCTTCAGGGTGATGCTGCACGCTGAAGATGGGTTTCGTCTTGTGGCGGAAACCTTCCAAGGTCTGATCATTCAGATTGAGGTGAGTCAGCTCCAGGAACTCCAAGTTGGAAATGTCTACGCAAAAACCGTGGTTTTGTGAAGAAATTTCGATCTTTCGGGTAATATCGTCACGCACCGGATGATTGATCCCGTGATGGCCGAATTTGAGCTTGAAACTGGTTCCGCCCAGGGCAATTCCGAGGAGTTGATGTCCAAGGCAGATGCCGCCCACCGGATACAGCTCGCAGAGTTCCCTGATGATGGCGATGGCCTCGGTTAGCGTGGCCGGATCGCCGGGGCCGTTGGACAGGAAGATGCCGTTTGGCGCCAATTTCTTGACGAGTTGGACCGGGAAGGTCGGCGGCACGGCCAGAATGGTCAGGTTTTCCGCCGCCAGCAGGCGCAGGATGTTCCATTTGATGCCGTAATCGTACACGATCACGCGCAGGCTGCCCTCGGAATTCTCGGGCCAAAGCGGCAGGTCCCCATCCATTGTCGCGGGCACGGGCCCTGTTCCATCCCAATAATATGGTTCCTTCGGCGCCACGAAATCGACCAGGTTTGCGCCTTCCATGGAGGGCAGGGCCGCCGCCTTGGCGACAAGCTCCTCCGGGGTCAGGTCGGCCGTGGAGATGATCCCGCGCATGGCGCCATGAATGCGCAGGTGGCGGGTCAGCGCGCGGGTGTCGATCCCTTCCAGACCCATGATGCCGTGGCGTTTCAGATAGTCCGGAAGACTCTCCTTGGAGCGCCAGTTCGAGGGCTCCTTGCAGCATTCCTTGACGATGAGCGCCGGGCAATGGATGCGCGAGGATTCCACGTCCTCAAGGTTCACGCCGTAGTTGCCTATGAGCGGGTAGGTCATGCAGACCATTTGTCCGTAATACGACGGATCGGTCAGGATTTCCTGATAGCCGGACATGCCGGTGTTGAAGATGACTTCGCCGCCGGCTTCGCCGGGGCCGGTGAAGGACTGACCCGCAAACCAGGTTCCGTCCTCAAGGGCCAGAATAGCTTTCATGTATGATGTTCTCCTCTCATGAGTGCAATGACTGTTGGCAGATCTTCTGGGCGGTCCACGCCGTGGCTTTTGTGCCGCGTCAGGGACACGTGGATGGGGATGCCGGCTTCGAGCAGGCGCAGTTGTTCCAGTTTCTCCAGTTTCTCCAAATGACTCTCGCCCAAAGCGCTGAATTTTTCAAGGATGTGCATTCGCAGTCCGTAAATGCCGATATGTCCTATATATTCCGGAGTGTTGTCGCGTCCAAAGGGGACCTGGGCGCGGGAGAAATAGAGTGCCCGGCCGTCCGCCGCGCGCACTATCTTGACCCGATCCGCGGATGCGGCCTCCTCGGGGCTTATGATGTGCCCCAAGGTGGTGACCTGCACGAGCGGGTCGTCGAAGGGCCGGATCAGTTCGGTCAGCATTTCGGGATTCAGGGCCGGTTCGTCGCCCTGGACATTGACGATGACGCTGTCCGGGGCCGCGTCAAGGAGGCGCGCGGCCTCAAGCACACGGTCCGTGCCGCTGGCGTGGTCCTGGCTGGTCATGAGCGCGGTCATGCCCAGTTCCCGGGCTGCGCTGAAAATGCGCTCGTCGTCCGTGGCCAGCGCCACGGTGTCTATCTGCGGGCACAGGCTCGCGCGTTGCATGACGTGCCAGAACATCGGTTTGCCATGGATAATGGCCAGGGGCTTGCCCGGAAAGCGGGAGCTTTCGTACCTGGCCGGGATGATAGCGATAACCTCAGGCATGGGGACTCCGGTGAAGATAGGGGCGGATGAGTTCGATCGATGCGGCCGTGGCGCCCTGTCTGGCGTGTACATAATTCAGGGCCGCCTCCCGGACTTCGCTGCGCGGCGGGGCGGGGGTGAGCAGGAAGCGGGCGATTTCAGGGATGGATTCGGATTTGAAAACCAGGCTGCCGAATATCTCATCGCCAACCCAGTCGAAGTTGCGGGTGTGCGGACCGACGCACGACAACACGCCCTGAGCCAGGGGTTCAAGGAAGTTCTGCCCCCCCAGCCGCGCCAGGCTGCCGCCCACGAAGGCGCGCCGCGCCAGGGCATAGGCTGGGTTCATTTCGCCGAATTTGTCCCAGAGCACAACGCTCCCCGGCTGCGCCAGGCCGTCCGGCGTGCCGCGCAGGGCGAAAGGTATCCCGCTGCGGGAGAGCAGCCCTTGCCATGCGGGGATGCGGTGCATGTGCCGGGGGAAGAGGCCGATGACGCACTGTGCGTCGCCTGCGCGCAGCTGCCGGATCAGCTCCAGCACCAGCGCTTCTTCCTGTTCGCGCACGGAGCCGAGCACGATGAAGTTTCGCTCCGGGGGGATAAGCTTGGCCAACGGATTGTCGTCGCGGGTCATGAGCGGCGTGCTCATGGCGCGGTCGAACTTGATGTTGCCGGTGACAGTCGTGCATTGGGCCCCGAAGATCAGTCCGAAGCGCTGCGCGTCGGCCGGAGCCATGGCTCCGATGCATCGCGGCGCCCAGCGGCGCAGCAGGGGCCCAAGGAACAGGTAGCCGGCCAGGGATTTGGCCGTCATGCGAGCGTTGACCACCACCACGGGCACGCCCCTGGTCGCGCAGGCCATGAGCAGGCCCGGCCAGATTTCCGTTTCAAGGAGCACCACCACCCGTGGCCGTGCCCGGTCCAGCATCCGGCCCATGAGCAGGGGCAGGTCGAGGGGCAGCATGCGGGTCTGCAGGTCCGGCGAGTCCAGCCTGCCCAGTACTTCAAGCCCCTGGCTGGTGCAGGTCGTGGCCAGGACCGGGACGCCCCGCAGGTGCTCAAGAAGGCCGGCCACCAGGGCACATTCCCCGGCCGAGGCGCCCTGTATCCAGATTTCGCAAGGGGCGGGGGCACCGATTCCAAGCCGCTGCTTCCAGCCCTGGCGCATTCTGGCCGAGAGAAAGGCGAACGGCCCGACCAGGCACCAGAGCAGGGTGTAAAGCGTCCCAAAGAGCAGGCCAAACGCCGGGGCAAGGCGCGGCATCACAATTTTTTGCGCAGCCCAAGCTCGATGAGCCGGGTCAGGAGTTGCTCGAACGACAGGCCCACGGCCAGGGCCTCCTGGGGCAGGAGGCTGGTGGCGGTCATGCCTGGCAGGGTGTTGACTTCCAGCAGGTACGGCGTCCCGTCCGTCGCGACCATGAAATCCGAGCGGCTGTAATCGGCCAGCCCGAGGGCGTCGTGGGCGGCGCGGGCCGTGGACTGCAATTTCTCGGTCAGTTCGGCCGAAATCGGGGCAGGGCAGATCTCTTCCGTGGCCCCGGCCACGTACTTGCTTTCGTAGTCGAAGAATTCCCCGCTCTTGGGGCGGATGAGAATGGGCGGCAGGACGCAGCCTTCGAGCACTCCGCAGGTCAGTTCCTGGCCTTTGATGAGCGCCTCGGCCAAAAGATCCTGTCCGGCGATTTCAGGCTGGGCAAGGTAGCACTCCAGTTCTTCCTCGGTCCCGACAATGCCGACGCCAAGGCTTGAGCCGCCGGTGTTTGGCTTGACCACCAGCGGGAAGGGCAGCAGTGGCCGCCACTCGGTCACATGGCTGGCCGGCACGAACTCCCAGGCCGGGGTGGACAGTCCGGCGGCTTCGAAGATCTGCTTGGACACGGCCTTGTTCAGGGCCAGGAGCGATGCGCGGGAGTCCGAGCCCTGGTAGGGCATGCCGATGCGTTCCAGCAGGCACTGGATCAGGCCGTCCTCGCCGGGGGAGCCGTGCAGGTTGATGAAGGCGAAGTCATGGCCTGCTGCCGCTTCGTAAAGCTCGCGCAGGTCGCGGACCGGGTCGAAGAGGGTGACGTGGTGTCCCAGTGCCAGGAGGCCCTTTTCGATCTGTCTGGCGCCGCTTAGGGCAACTTCCCGTTCACCGGACCAGCCCCCGGCGATCAAAAGGATATTCATGTATATTTTCTCCTAAAATGGTGCTGAATAATTGTTCGAGTTCGCGCCCCTGATTGAAGGCGCGGGTGATCCATTCCCGGCTGCGGTCGGTGTGTCCGTAGCGGTCGAAGAGGTCCGCGAAGCGTTCCTCCATGCCGACGATGGCATCGTGCTTGACCCGTTTGTCCGCGTAAATGATGGCCAGGGGCAGAAAGTGCTTTTCAAGGTCGAGGGCACCCGGCCAATAGACATGGTGCATGACTCCCTGGGCGATGCGCGGATTGCGGATCAGATCCATGACCCAGGCCGCGCCGATCTGGCTGTGATTGCCGCCGTGTTCGATGGAGTAGGTCTTGCCCAGATCGTGCAGGAGGCCTGCCGCGCGCACCGATTGCACGAAGTCGTCTTGGCCGAGTCCGTCCGGATTGCCAAGCCCCTTTCTCACCGCGAATTCGGCCAGGGTCGTGGCCACGTCCGCCACCAGGCTGCTGTGGACTTTTATGTGCTCCAGCATGGCATACGTGTTCCACCATCCCCGGCAGTCCTCGTCGTTTGGGATTCGTCCCTGCGATGCGGTGGGGATGAGGGTCAGGGGGATCTCAAGTTGATTCATTTTAGGGCCTTTGGGACCTGTCGGCGCGGGAAGAGTTCATTGACACAAAACACCCAGGGATTTAGCAACAGCGTTGACAAAAAGCAAAGCGGGAGATGTGTGCCATGTGCCTAGCGATTCCAATGGAAGTGCTCAAGATTGAGGGACAAAGTGCCGAAGTGCAGGTTGGCGGGACGAGGCATGTGGTTCGTCTGGATGTGATTTCCGAATTTCCGGAAGTGGGCGACTACGTCATCGTCCATGCCGGCTTCGCCCTGACCCGTCTGGATCGGGAGGAAGCCATCGCCACCCTGAAACTTTTCGAGGAAGGGCTGAACATTGAACTTGTTTGACAATTTCAAGGATCCCCAGCTGTGCAAGACTCTGCTGGCTCGAATCCACGCCGAACTGGACGGGGAACTCAGGTTCATGGAGGTGTGCGGAACGCATACGGTTTCCATTTTTCGCAGCGGGGTGCGCTCCCTGCTCTCCGAAAAGGTCGTGCACCTCTCCGGTCCCGGCTGTCCGGTTTGCGTGACCCATGACAGCGAAGTGGCGGCCTTCCTCGAACTGGCAGGCAAGAACGCCATCATCACCACTTTTGGCGACCTGATGCGCGTGCCCGGCCCGGACAAGAAGACGCTGAAGAGCGCCCAGGCCGAAGGGGCCCGCGTCAAGGTTGTCTATTCTCCGTTTGACGCCCTGAAGATCGCCCAGGACAACCCGAACGACAAGGTCGTCTTTCTGGGCGTTGGCTTCGAGACCACGGCTCCGGCCATCGCCGCCACTGTCAAGGTGGCCCGCGAGCAGGGCATCTCCAATTTTTCCGTGCTCTGTTTCCACAAGCTCGTTCCCCCGGCCCTGGACGCCCTGGTCGGGGACCCGGAGCTTCAGGTGCAGGCCTTTTTGCTGCCGGGCCACGTCTCGGCCATCATCGGCGTGGAGCCGTACCGTTTCCTCGCCGGGAAACATGGCTTGCCAGCCGTGGTGGCGGGGTTCGAACCCGTCGACATCCTGCAGGCGCTCTACATGTTCGTGACCATGCGCAACGAGGGCAAGATCGAGGTCGTCAACGCCTACACACGCGTTGTGTCCGACGAGGGCAACCCCAAGGCCATGTCCGTCATGAACGAGATTTTTTCGCCCTGCGACGCCCTGTGGCGGGGCATCGGCCTCATCCCAGGCAGCGGGCTCGAGATTCGTGACGAATTCGCGGGCTATGACGCCATGCGTGTTTTCGACATGCAGCTGCACGACGTCCCGGAAATCAAGGGCTGCCGTTGCGGGGACGTGCTCAAGGGCAAGATGTCTCCGGACAAGTGTCCTCTTTTCGGCAAGGCCTGCACTCCGGCCTCGCCGGTGGGTCCGTGTATGGTCTCCACCGAAGGGTCGTGTGCCGCCTACTACAAATACAGGGTCTAGGGGCGACCGGCGAAAATTGATTCTGGACTGCGCTGTTCGCCGTTTTTTGAGGGCTCGTGTAGTCGGCTACACATCGCCCTCCAAAAACGTCTCTCGCCTTGCCAGGACGACACCGTAAAAAAGTCCCGAAAGAATCTGAGTGTCATTCCCGCGAAGGCGGGAATCCATTCTTAAGTAGTTAAAAGATGGATCCCCTTCTTCAAGGGGATGACGAGCTTTTGCGGCGGGAACTCATTCTTTTCAAGTAATTACAAGGAATAGGTCCTTTGCTTCAAGGGGATGGCTCGGCGAGAAGCAGAAAAGTACTCCCGCCAGTGCCTCAAGGCTCGTTGTCGGCATGGCCCTCGGCCTCGTCGGCTGTCTGACTGAGCCAGGCATCGTTTGTTGAATCGTTGCCCGGCGTGCTGCCCGGATTTTTCGTTCGGCACGCAACGATTCAACTGTACGAGGCCCGTGAAGGAGTTCCGGCGGGGCCGAGGGCCATGCCGACAACGTGCCGCGTACCGTATGCAGCATGCCTCATGCCGTATGCCTCATGCCCATAAATTTCGAATCTTCAGTTGTTTTTTTACTAGGATCAGTGGTTGAAAACGCGTCATGCAAGGGGGAAGCGAGTGGAAAGGGTTCTTCTTGATTACGGCAGTGGCGGCAAGGCTTCACACCGGCTCATCGGTGAGCTTTTTCTCAAATATCTGGGCAACGAGATTCTTGACCGCCTCGATGACGCGGCCTTTCTGCATATCGGCAGTCCCATCTCCATGAGCACCGACACCTTCACCGTGGATCCCATCTTTTTCCCCGGCGGCGATATCGGCTCCCTGGCCGTGCACGGCACGGTCAATGACGTGGCCATGCTCGGCGCGCGTCCGAAATACATGACCTGCGGATTCATCATCGAAGAGGGGCTGCCCATGGCCGATCTGGAACGCATCGTCGAATCCATGGGAAATGCCGCCCGCGAGGCTGGAGTCCTGGTGGTTTCGGGCGACACCAAGGTCGTGCCCAAGGGTACGGTGGACAAGATTTTCATCAACACCACGGGCATCGGCGAAATCTTCGTGGCCGAGGCTCCGAGCGGACACCGGGCGGCGCCCGGGGATGCGATCCTGATCAGCGGCTTCATGGGCGATCATGGCCTGGCCATCCTGTCCAAACGCGAAGGGCTGACCTTCGAGGCTCCCGTGCTTTCGGACTGCGCCTCGCTCAATCACCTCATCGTGCGTCTGCTTGAGGCCATCCCCGAGGTGCATGTGCTGCGCGACCCCACCCGGGGCGGTCTGGCCACGACCCTCAACGAAATCGCCGGACAGTCGGGCGTGGAGTGTCGGATTTTCGAATCGCAGATCCCGGTTCGCCCCGAGGTCAGCGGCGGTTGCTCCTTTTTGGGCCTTGATCCGCTGTATCTGGCCAACGAGGGCAAGTTCATCTGCATCCTGCCCCAGGAGCACGCCGAGGCGGCCCTGGCCATCATGCGTTCCGATCCGCTCGGCGCGGACGCGGTGCAGATCGGCAACGTCCGCGGCGAACACCCCGGCAAGGTCGTGCTGGAAACGCCCCTCGGCGGAACCCGGCTCATGGATATGCTCGAAGGCGAACAGTTGCCGCGCATCTGCTGATATGAACGCTTTCCCGGCCTACGTGGCCATCGACTTCGAAACGGCGGATTCGCGTCGCGACAGCGCCTGCGCCGTGGGCCTGACCAAGGTCCGCGGCGGCGAGATCGTGGACAGGCTCTATGGCCTGATCCGCCCGCCGCGTTCGCGCTTTTCGCCGTTTTGCGTGAACGTGCACGGCATCCACTGGTCCGACGTAAAGGACGCTCCGCCTTTCCGGGAATTCTGGATTGAGCATGCCCAGTTTCTGGAGGATGCGGATTTTCTGGCCGCGCACAACGCCAGCTTCGATCGCTCGGTGCTCGGCGCGTGCTGCACCATGGCCGGTTTGCCCGCCCCGACCCTGCCTTTTGTTTGTACCGTGGATCTGGCTCGCAACCAGTGGAACCTGCGTCCGACCAAATTGCCGGACGTGTGTCGCTATCTGGGGCTTAATCTCAATCATCACCATGCCGGGTCCGACGCCGAGGCCTGCGCCCGTATCGTCATGGCCGCCGTGTCGCAGAATCCCCGGTGTCTGGCTCCTTTCGGAGTATAGCTGACTGTCGATAAATTCAAAATGTTCAGGCTGTTCCAAAATGGTGAGATGCGAGGAACAAAGAAAATCCAGGGCCGAAGCGTATTTTTCATACGTGAGGGTCTGGATTTTCAGCAGTGACGAAGCAGATCTCCGTTTTGGGGCAGCCTGATAGGAGAACACATGTCTTTGTCCCAGGCCCAGATGCGGGCCCATATCTTCCTGATCATCCTCGATAAATTCTCCGGCAGCGCCGAACGACGTCAGGAAGCCCTGGCCGAGTATTTCATGGTGACCATGCCCAATGTCCCGGAGGACGCGGCGCGCCGTCTGGCGGAACTGATCCCGGATCTCATGCCCGAGCTGTATTCCAAATGGATCGGTGAGTTTGCCGAGCGCCTTTTCGAGACGGTGCCTGATGAACAGCTGCAGCACCTGTGCGACGGCACTGTGGAAAACAACGCCGCCCTGGGCCTGGTTTTTCTCATGTTCATGGAATCGGAGCGCATGGAGAAGCAGACCGAGGACGATCTGCGGGAATACGCACGCAAGCATTCCGGCGCCGACGACATGGGCGATCTGGTGGCGGAATATTTGCACGGAAAGGTCGCGGCCCTGCGGGCGGATGTAGGCGGGGAGAAAGTACAATAGAAGGCTGATGGGTGCTGGCTGGTCGGAGAGCGGTGTGTGGCGGTTGACCCGGACAGGGGCCGCCGAAACTCCTTCGCGGGCCTCGTAGAGTTGAATCATCGCTGCTGTCGGACACACACCGATTTTCAAGCGGCCAGCGCTGATTCAACAAACGATGCCTGGCTCAGTCAGACAGTCGGCGCCCCCTGCCCGGGCCAACCGCCACACCCCGCAGTGACTCCTTCGCGGGAATGACGCGCAGATCCGCGGTTCTCTCTTCACCGTCCGTGTCACCCGCGAATGAATGCCTTTCGGCCGTGCTTCCCCGCGCACCAATACGGAAAGACACGCCAGCCCCAAATCAAAAAGCCCGCCCAGGCGAACCTGGACGGGCTTCTTTCATTCAAAGAGCCAAGACTTAGGCGAAAGCCTTTTCGAACTTGGGCACAACGTCCTTTTTACGGGACATGACCTTGGGCAGCCATGCCTTTCCGTCCACGGGCTTGACGCCGAAGGCCTTCTCGACCACGGAGGCGTCGTCGGAGGCGATCAGGATCTCGGAGCCTTCCTTCATGATGTCGGTCAGCAGCAGGAAGATGGAGTGGTTGCCCTTCTCGGCCTTCAGTGCGGCGATGTCGGCGGCCAGGTCGCCCTTGACGGCGTCGAGGATGGACAGGTCGACCACTTCCAGCTGGCCGATGCCAACCTTGGTGCCGTTCATGTTGAAGTCCTTGTAGTCGCGCAGAACCAGCTCGCGGGCCGGGGTGCCTTCAACGGCGGACTTGACCTTGAACATTTCCATGCCCAGGGCGGCCAGGTCGGAGATACCGGCGATCTTGCCCAGTTCGGCAGCTGCTTCCTTGTCGGCCGGGGTGCAGGTCGGGGACTTGAAGATGACGGTGTCGCTCAGGATGGCGCAGAGCATGATGCCGGCGATGTTCTTGGGAACTTCGATGCCGTGGAACTTGTACATGGCGGTCAGGACGGTGGCGGTGCAGCCAACGGGCCAGATCCAGCATTCCAGGGGGCTGGAGGTGGTCAGATCACCCAGCTTGTGGTGATCGACGATGCCCAGGACTTCAGCCTGCTTGATGTCGTCAGGCAGCTGAGCCAGGTCGGAGGTGTCGACCAGGAAAACTTTTTCACCGGCATATTCGGTCTTCACGGCAGGAGCGGCAACGCCGAACTTGTCGAGGATGAACTTGGTCTCGGGGGCCAGTTCGCCCTGGGCGGTCGGGGTGCAGGCTACGCCGAGCTTGCTCTTCAGGTCGGCCAGCGCGATGGCGCTGCAAACGGTATCGGAATCGGGATTCTTGTGACCAAAAACATAAACGGACATGGTATTCCTCCTACAAGGGTTTATTGGCGAACAAAGACATTGTGCGAAATATCACAATTATTCGCGGCTGCCAAGAGAGAACATTGGAGGTCACAGGCCAAAGATGACGCCAAGGACCACGCTGACGGCGGCCACAGCGTAGGCCTTGCGTACACGCAGGGCGAGAATGGCTCCGGCGCAGGCGGCTATCCAGAGCATGGTCCAGGTCGGCTGCGGGCCGCCTGAAATCCAGGGTTGAATTGCTTTCAATCCGGCCAGAAGCGGCACCAGGCAGAGCGCGAGGACTGAAAAATTGAGCAGCAGGATTTCGGCCAGGGCCCTGGCGGTGAGCCGGTGCGGTGCGAAGGTGTTTATGTTGCCCTTGCGGTTCCAGGTCAAAAGTTGGTTGTAGCCGGCATTCTGCCGTTTGCGGTAGAGTTGTTCGATCCACGCGCCAAGGTAGGCCAGGGGCAGGGTCGCGATGACGACAAGCACTGTGGTGCGCATGTCGGCATCCGGCAGGCAGGCCAGAATGGTCAGGGTGGCGATCAGCGAGAGAAGGGCCTGGGGCGGAATGTAGGTTCCGGCCGGAAACAGATCAAGCCAGAGCAGCTCGAAAAAAATGCCCGCGCTCAAGGCCGGCTGGAGTTTGAAGCTCAGTCCCGCCCAGAGCAGGGCGGCGAAAAGCGGACGATGAACGAAGCCGAGGTCTATGGCGACCCGGGTCAGGGACAGGAGGGCAAAAAAAAACTTCCTCCGGCCAGCAGGATGAGATCGTGAGTGTCGATCATGCCGATTTGGTTCGAGAAGTATTCATCACAAGTTGATTTTGGTCGTTGCCGAAGGCACGCAGCGGAAATCGATCTCCACGCCGTGCTCTTTGAAATATTTCAGGCAGGAGCGGTCTTCCGCCCCCAGGGCGATGTGTTCGCACACCTGCTCCTTGCCCGGTCCGTAATGCAGATTGCCGATGTTGACCAGGGAAAAGGACTGCCCGGTCATGTGCGCGGCCTTGGCATCGGCGCAGTCGGAAAAGAGGATCAGGACATGCTGATCCGGATCGCTCTTGCGGACGTTGCGCAGCATCGAAGCGACCTCCGAGACTTGGCAGCACAAAAAGGAGATGCCGCTTGGCACTGCCAGGCTCATGATTTCCTGCCGCAATTCGTCGGCGGCGAGGTCGTCGTTGGCGACCAGCAGGGTCTTGGCCCTGATGTGCGGAAGCCAGGCTTCGATGATCTGGCCGTGCACGAGGCGGTTGTCGATGCGGAACCAGATCACGGCTAGGCCTCGGTGATTTTACGGGTCAATACTTCACCGGCGACAACGATGCCTTGAATGGCCGCGTTCTTGGCGTCTTGGGCGAGCTTGGACAGATCCTGGGTGCGCATGCCCAGAACCCTGAGCAGCATGGGCAGGTTCGCTCCGGACAGGACATCGACCTTGCCCGGCTGGAGCAGAGACAGGCTGATGTTGGACGGTGTACCGCCGAACATGTCGGTCAGGATGATGACACCGTCACCCGTTTCCATCTGCTTGACTGTGTATTTGAGGTCCGAAAGCAGGGCGCTCATTTCCACGGTTCCTTCCACGGCTATGTGGGCGCACTGTTCCTGCGGCCCCAAAATCGTCTGGGCCGCTTCAAGCAGATATTTGCCAAACTGGCCATGGGTCACCACGATCACTCCAACCATTACTCCTCCAAAGATTATCCAAGACTGAAATGCCGATGTTCGACAGATACGTTGAAGCCCTGTTCGCGCAGATGTGCCAGAACGGCCTCGGTCACGGCCACGGACCTGTGGCGGCCGCCCGTGCATCCGAAAGCCATGGTCAGGCGGTAACGCCCTTCCGACGCATAAAGCGGCAGGGTGAAATCAAGAAATTCCAAAAGCCGACGCAGGTATTCGTGCCCGGGGTTGCTGTCCAGCACGTACCGGGCGATGGCTTCGTCTTTTCCGGACATGGGGCGCAGGGCCTCGTCGAAATAGGGGTTGGGCAGAAAGCGCAGGTCCGTGACCATGTCCGCCTCGGCCGGGGCCCCGTACTTGAAGCCAAAAGAGATGAGATGCACACGCATGCCCTGGCTGCGGGAAGAAAGGCTCTCCCACTTGTCCTGAATGACCCGTCTGAGATCGTGCACTGAATAATGCGACGTGTCGATGACCAGATCAGCCTGCGCGCGGATGGGTTCCAGTATTTCCCGCTCCCGTTCCAGCGCCCCCTCCAGTCCCAGGTTGCCCGAGGCCAGAGGATGCGGACGGCGCGTGGTGGCATATCTGCGCAGCAGGATCTGGTTGGAAGAATCCGTGAAAAGGATGGTCGGCCGCACGGAAAACTTCTGGACATCAAGCAGCACTTCCTTCCACTGACCCACGAAGTCGGGCTGGCGCAGGTCCATGCCCATGGCCAGCCCGGGGTAGTCCTTGGCGGAGGAGTTGAAGAACAGTTCGATGAGCGCCGGAGCCATGCGCGCCGGAAGTCCGTCCACGCAGAAGAAGCCCATGTCTTCGAAGACCTTGAGCGCCGTGCTTTTGCCTGAACCGGACATGCCGGAGACAATGACCACGTTTTTCTGTTCAGGTTGAGGCTGCATGGGAGTTCTCCGAATACGTTCTTGCTAGACGGTCTGCAGCAACTGCCACAACCCGTCCTGACCGGGGGAGTCGGCAAAGGCCTGACGGAACGATCCGTCTTTGAGCAGGCGGGAAACCGTGGCCAGGAGTTTCAAATGCAGGCCCACCACGCTTGAGGGAGCCAGCACCGTGAAAAAGATGCTGGCCGGCTTGTGGTCCAGGCTGGCAAAATCCACGCCTTCGTGGCTGCGGCCGACGATGACCAGAACCTGATCGATGCTGTCCAACTTGCCATGAGGGATGGCGATGCCGTCTCCGATGCCGGTGGTCCCGAGCATTTCCCGGTCCATGAGGACCTGGGCCACGCGTTTGGGGTCAAGATCGGGATATTTGGCCGACAGCGTCGAAACGAGTTCGGCCAGGACCTCGGTTTTGGTCCTGGCCGAGAGGTCGGAGATGATCAAATCCTTGTCCAGGTATTCAGCAAGCTTCATTCCCTATACCCCGGGGTCGATCAAACCGAAGTCGCCGGTTTTGCGTCGGTAAATGACATTGATCCTTTCGCTTTCGGCGTTGAGGAACACGAGGAATTCGTTGTCCGTGCTTTCAAGCTGCAGCGCGGCTTCTTCAACGATCATGGGCTTGGGCGAGAAGTCGTCGGTCTTTTGGATGACCGGCTTGCGCTTTGCATCCGCGTCGTCCTCGAAACTCCCGGCGTCCATGCGGGTGCTGTCGCTGCCGCCTTTGCGTCGGCTCTTGTCCTTGTCGCGGACCTTGCGCATCTGGGCCTCAAGCTTGTCCCAGACGAGGTCGACGGTGGAGTACATGTCCTCGCTGTCTTCGCGGGCGGAGATATGTACGTTCTTCCCCGTCAGCACTATATCGGCGATATGCCGGAATTTCTCCACTTCGAGATTGACCTGCAGTTCAGCGTCGGGGGTGCCGGCCGTGAATTTGGCGAGCTTGCCGAAGCGGTCTTTGGCGTATTTGCGCAGATGGTCGGAAGGATCGAAGTTTTTGAAATTGAAGGTAATCCTCATGGAAGCCTCCTCGATTGTTGAGGGTCAGCCCTTTTTGCCGTCCGGAAGGGGCGGCCCAAAGGGCGGGATGTCAAAAAACCTGTTTGCGCTTGGATGAGGAATCGATCCCCAGCACTGCGCGATATTTGGCCACTGTTCGCCGGGCGATGTTCACGTCCAGCCGTTCTTTCAGCACCGCGGCGATTTTTTCGTCGCTGTAGGGGTGCTTCGGGTCTTCCTCGCTGACCATTTTCTTGATGATGGCCTTGACCGATTCGGATCCGACCTGAGTTCCATCATCCATTTCCAGCGCGGAATTGAAGAAAAATTTCAGTTCCACGATGCCGTGCGGGGTGGCCACGTATTTGTTCGTGGTGATCCGGCTGACCGTGGATTCGTGCATTTCAATGTCGTCGGCCACATCCTTGAGGATGAGCGGTTTGAGCTTGGTCACGCCGTGTTCGAAAAACCCCCGCTGAAACCTGACAATGCTTTCAACCACTTTGTATAATGTTCTTTGCCTTTGGTGCAAGCTCTTCATGAGCCACATGGCAGAGCGCATCTTGTCATGCAGGTATTCACGGTCCGGGCCTTTGACCGCGAGGTGCATGTCGTCCATGTAGTAGGGGCTCAGCTGCAGCTTCGGCAGGCCGTCGTCGTTCATGACGATGACGAAATCCCCTTCGTATTCGTACACGAAGACATCGGGGCTGACATATATGGTGCTCTCGCTGCCGTAACTGGCGCCCGGCATGGGGTCCAGGGACTGGATTATGTCCAGATAGGCCTTGAGGTCCTCCATCTGGATCTTGAACTTGCGCAGGAGCGGTTTGTAGCGGCGCTTCTCGATGTCTTCGAGATGATCCCCTACCAGGGAAAGCAGGATGGGATCGTCCTGGCCCAGCATTTCCAGCTGGATGAGCAGGCATTCCCGAGGAGACCGCGCGGCCACGCCCACGGGATCGAAGCGCTGCAGACGATGCAGCATGGACTCCACCAGGGCCAGGGGAGAGAGCGTCTCGGAGGCGATGTCCTCGGCGGTGCTCATCAGGTAGCCCTGGGAATCGAGGTTGCCGATGATGGCCTCGCCGATCATCTCCTCTTCTTCGGTGATGTTGGACAGACACAGCTGCCACAGCAGATGACCGTCCAGGGAGGGCTTGCCCGAGAGCCTGGCCTCGTAGGACATCATCTCCTCCAGGGCCTCGGTCTCCTTGAACTGCACTTGCTTGGCGGTGCTTGAAAAATCGCCGAGGTAGTTTTCCCAGTCCGCGTTGCGCATCAGTTCCGCGTCTTCGTAGGAGACTTCCGGGCGTGTTTCGGCCGGAGCCTGGATTTCGTGCTCCTCGGAAATTTCCTTGACCCCCTCCTCAAGCATGGGGTTCTCAAGCAGCTCCTGCTGAACGGCTTCGAGAAGCTCGAATCTGGAGAGCTGAAGCAGCTTGATGGCCTGCTGCAGCTGCGGTGTCATGACTAGCTGCTGCGTCAGCTTGAGGTTTTGTCGGAGTTCAAGGCCCATAATTGATTTGGTTTCACCGTGTCAGAGGATTGCAGGCTAAAAAACTACCCAGTAACGAATCTGCCATAAAGCTTAGGCCCTGGCAATCCTTGGAAAATCGTGTCCGCTAGAGGCTGAATCCTTCACCGAGGTAAACCTTGCGCGCGCCCGGGTCGGCGACGATCTCTTCCGGGCTGCCGTTCAGGATGATGCGGCCGTCGTGGACAAGGTATGCACGGTCGCAGATCTGGAGCGTTTCGCGAACATTGTGGTCGGAGATGAGCACGCCGATGTTCTTGTCGCGAAGGTCCCGGATGATGGCCTGGATGTCGTCCACGGCCAGGGGATCGATGCCGGCGAAGGGTTCGTCCAGGAGGATGAATTTCGGATTCTGGATCAGGGCGCGGGCAATTTCCAGCCTGCGGCGTTCTCCGCCGGACAGAAAGGCGGCCAGCTGCCCTTCAAGGCGGGTGATCCCCAGTTCATCGAGCAGCCTGTCCGCCGTGCGCTTTTGCTCTTCCCGCGAGAATCCCGAATATTCGAGAATCAGTTGCAGGTTCTGACGCACGGTCAGTTTGCGAAAGATGGAGCTTTCCTGCGGCAGATAGCTCATGCCCGCGCGGGCCCGTCTGTGCAGGGGCCAGCGGGTTATGTCCTGGCCGTCCAGAAGGACCTGCCCTCGCGTGGGCCGCACGATGCCCGCGAGCATGTAGAATGTGGTCGTCTTGCCTGCCCCGTTGGGCCCCAGGACGCCAACCACTTCGCCCTGGCTCACGTCAAGCCCGATGTCGTGCACGACATCCCTGGCTCCGTAGCGCTTGGCCAGATTCTGACCGGTCAGGGTGGTCACTGCCCAAGCCCCTCTTTGCCGGCGGGAGTGTTGAAGATGGCCTCGACCCGTCCCTTGCCGCCCAGTACTTCGCTGCGGTTTTCCTTGATGTAGAGCTTAATGACCTCGCCCTGGATCTTGTTGGCGCCTTCCATGAGCATGGGGCTGTCTTCCATGGTCAGAAGGTCCTTGTCGGCTTCATAGGTGGCCTTTCCGCAGGTGCCGGTGCGGCCCTTGTCCGCTTTTATGCGCACGTTGCCCTTGGCGATGATTTTCTTGATGGCTCCCTGCTCGTCGGGCACGCCCTGGGTGGCGTTCTTGGCGCCGTCCTTTTTTTCCAGCAGCACGGTCAGCGTGTCGGACCAGAGCTGGATGTCCTGGCGAATGACGTACACGGAGCCGGTGAAGATCACCTGGTCCCCTTTCTGGGTGTAGGTCATGGTGTCGGAAGTGATCTTGACCGGGACGGTCTCGGCCGCCCAGAGAGGCGTCGCACAGGCGAGGAAGAGAAGAAGTATGAGTGAACGCATTTGGTAACCCGCTTGTCAGTTCATGATGACCTGGACGTTGCCTTGGGCCAGGAAGTCCCCTGTGTCCAGAAAATATGTCAGGGTGTCCGAACGGCCCTGCATGGATTCGCCAGTCAGTTCAACCGTGCCGCCGAGAACGAGTGTCCGGTTTTGTCCTGTGTAGTCAAGGGTCTCGGAGCGCATCACGTATTGGCCCTGGGTGCCGTTGACCCCGTCCCACATTCTGGCCCGGTCCTCTTTTTGCCAGACCTGGCCCCTGGGCGCCCGAACCTCGATGGGTTCCCCGCCTTCCTCGCCCCAGTAGACGATGATCGGGGCGGCGAGGGTGAGTTCATCGCCGTTTTCGGAGTAGTCGGCGCCGGTGGCGCTGAGGTTCCAGAGCTTCTTGCCGTCCTTGCCCTGGCTCAGGTTCACGCCTTTGAGGCTCAAGTCCACATCCAGATTCCGGATCGTCGGGTTGTCCAGGCGCTCGGGCCAGAGCAGCCGTTTTCCGAGCATTGCGATTCCAGCCAGAACGACAAGGGTCAAAAGCCCGACCAGCAGCCGCTTCATTCCCGGACCCAGTCCTGCCAAAGAGCTTCGAGTTTGCCCTGGGCGCGCAGGATGAAATCTATGGCTTCGCGCACGGCGCCCTGGCCGCCCATGGATCTGGTTGTCCAGGCCGCAAGCTTGAGTATCTCGGGGCGGGCGTTGGGGACGGCGATGGGCAGTCCGACCAGGGACATGGGCGCCGCGTCGACCCAGTCGTCACCGACATAGGCCATCTGCGCCAAGGGGATGCCCGTTTCTTCGGAAATCCGGCGCAGGATCGGGGCCTTGCGGTGATGGCCGGGATAGTAATGGCTGATGCCAAGCTCCGTGACCCGCCTGCGCACTGCCGGGGAATCAAGGCCGGTAATGACCGCGAACTCGATGCCGACCTGCGGGGCCATCTTGATGGCCAGCCCGTCCTGGACGTTGAAGCGTTTCATTACGCAGCCCGATTCGTCATAATAGAGGCCGCCGTCGGTGAGCACCCCGTCCACGTCCAGGATGATCAGGCGCACGTCCCGGGCGAGCAGTTCAGCATTCATTCGGGATGCTCCAGATGGCCGCAAGCTCCGAAAGAAGAGTGCGGGCCTTGGCCAGGGGCCAGGAATTGGGGCCGTCGCAGAGAGCCTTGTCCGGGTCCGGGTGGATCTCCATGAAGAGGCCCTGACAGCCGCAGGCCACGGCGGCCCGGGCCAGCGGCGGCACGAACTCGCGCTGGCCGCCGGAGGACATGCCCTGTCCGCCGGGCAACTGCACCGAGTGGGTGGCGTCGAAGATCACGGGGCAGCCGAACTGCTTCATGATGACCAGGGAGCGGAAATCAACGACCAGATTGTTGTAGCCGAACATGGAACCGCGCTCGGTCAGCCAGATGCGGTCGAATCCTTCGGATCGGATTTTCTCCACCGGCCCCTGCATGTCCCAGGGTGCCATGAACTGCCCTTTCTTGATGTTCACGATGCGCTCGGTGCGCGCGGCGGCGAGCAGCAGATCGGTCTGGCGGCAGAGGAAGGCCGGGATCTGCAGCACGTCGGCCACCTCGGCCACCAGGGAGGCCTGGCGCGGCTCGTGGATGTCCGTGATCACGGGCAGCCCGGTGCGGCTCTTGATCTGGGCCAACCAATCGAGCCCCATGTCCAGTCCCGGTCCGCGGAAGCTCGCTCCGGCCGTGCGGTTGGCCTTGTCATAGGAACTCTTGAATATGAGCGGCAGGTTCAGATCACGCGCGATGGCCTGCAACTCGACGGCCACGGTCATGGCCAGATCCAGGCTTTCGAGGACGCAGGGTCCGGCGATGAGAAAGGGGCGTCCGGCGACCAGGGTGGAGCAGTCAATCATGTTTTTTTACTCGGTTTTCTTGTTGGCCACGGCCGCGCGAATGAATTCGCGGAACAGCGGATGCGGCTGCATGGGGGTGGAGGTGAACTCCGGATGGAACTGGCAACCCAGGAACCACGGATGATCCTTGATCTCCACTATCTCGACCAGGCTCTTGTCCGGGGACAGGCCGCTGATGGTCAGTCCGGCCTCCTCGAAACGGCTCTGGTAGGCGCTGTTGAATTCGTAGCGGTGGCGATGACGTTCCGAAACCTCGACCGCACCGTAGGCTTCATAGGCGCGGGTGTCTTTTTCGATCACGCAGGGGTAGGCGCCAAGGCGCATGGTTCCGCCTTTTTCGCTCGTCATGTCGCGGCGCTGCACGCACTTCTTGCGGAAATCGAACCATTCTTTCATCAGATAGATGACCGGATCCGGCGTGGTCAGGTCGAACTCCTCGGAGTTGGCCTTGGTCAGGCCCATGACGCTTCTGGCGTACTCGATGACCGCGCACTGCATGCCAAGGCAGATGCCGAAGAAGGGGATCCTGTTTTCGCGGGCATGGGTGATGGCCGCGATCTTGCCTTCCACGCCGCGGATGCCGAAGCCGCCGGGGACGAGGATGCCGTCGGCCTCGGCGAGGCTCTCGGCCACGTTTTCGGCGGTGATTTCCTCGGAGTTGACGTACAGGAAGCGGATGGCTGCGTTGTTGGCCACGCCGCCGTGGGTCAGGGCTTCATGCAGGCTCTTGTAGGCTTCCTTCAGGTCCACGTACTTGCCGACGATGGCAATGGTGACCTCTGACGTTGGATGGTGCAGGTTGTAGACGAGATTCTTCCACTCCTGCAGGTCCGGATTCTTGGCGGCCAGGCGCAGGAGGATGGCGATTTTCTGGTCAACACCTTCATTATAAAGGGTCAGGGGCAGTTCGTAGATGTGGTTTACGTCGATGGCGGTGAAGACCGCGTCCCGGTCCACATTGCAGAACAGCGAAATCTTGCGTTTGATGTCGTCGCCAAGGTCCACTTCGGAGCGGCAGAGGATGATGTCCGGCTGGATGCCGAGGCTGCGCAGTTCCTTGACGGAGTGCTGGGTGGGCTTGGTTTTGAGCTCGCCGGCGGTCTTGATGTAGGGGACCAGCGTGAGGTGGATGTAGAGGACGTTGTCCTTGCCGAGGTCGGCCCGCAATTGACGGATGGCTTCAAGGAACGGCAGCCCCTCGATGTCGCCCACAGTGCCGCCGATCTCGACCAGGGTCACGTCCAGGTCGTCGCTGGCGAGGCTCAGGATGGACGACTTGATCTCGTCGGTGATGTGCGGGATGACCTGTACCGTGCCGCCCAGGTAGTCGCCGCGACGTTCCTTGGTGATGACGGTATTGTAGATGCGCCCGGACGTGTAGTTGTTGCGCTGGCTCAGGTGGGTGCCGAGATAGCGCTCGTAGTGCCCAAGATCCAGATCCGTTTCGGCGCCGTCGTCGGTGACGTAGACTTCGCCGTGCTGGAAGGGGTTCATGGTGCCCGGGTCGACGTTGATGTACGGGTCAAGCTTCTGGATGGATACCCGAAGCCCCCGCGCCTTGAGAAGAGCCGCGATGGATGCGGCGGCCAGTCCTTTACCCAGAGAGGACAATACCCCGCCGGTCACAAAAATGAATTTGGTGTTCATCGCTGCCTCGCTCACCTGAATATTTCTTCGGTCTGAATCCGCGCTTGGCGCGGCCAGACATGGTCCACAAAACAAATGGGCCACCTGTCGGCAGCCCGAAAATTGACATCCGTATGTCCGCCGGAACATTTGGCAGCGGACTTCCTGCTTGTCAAGCGGCCCCTGGTGTCCTGTAAACACCTTGGGTTCAATAGCAGAAAGAACGCCGAGTGCAAACAGTCCGAAAGGGCGATTTTCAGGCTTGCGCCTGTTTTGCTTGGACTGTAATGGGCTTGGGTACTTAATCAAACAGCACGGCTACGGCCGATTTTGGAGGGGTGATGGCTCAGGTCAAAACATTGGTAATTACCGGCTACGGGACGAATTGCGAGCGGGAATGCGCCTTTGCGGCGGATCAGGCTGGTTCGGACCAGACCACCATCGCTTATTTTTCCGATCTTACGGCGGACAAGATCAGTTTGACCGACTACAATTTTCTGATCCTGCCCGGAGGTTTTCTCGACGGCGACGATCTGGGCTCGGCCCAGGCCGCCGCGTTGCGCTGGCGGCACATGCTGACCAAGAGCGGCAAGTCCCTCATGGAGGAGCTCAAGCGCTTCCTTGACGCGGGCGGCCTCATCCTCGGCATCTGTAACGGCTTTCAGTTGCTGGTCAAGCTGGGTCTTCTTCCCGCTCTTGATGGCGCCTACTTCACCCGCCAGGTCTCGCTCAGCCACAACGACTCGGCCAAGTACGAGGACCGCTGGGTGACGCTGAAGATCAACGCGGAGTCTCCCTGCGTCTTCACCAAGGGGCTCGATTATCTTTACGTTCCCGTCCGTCACGGCGAAGGCAAGCTCGTGCCCGGTGACGACACGACCCTCGCCCGTCTGCAGGAGCAGAATCTCATCGCCCTGCAATACGTGGATCCGCAGACCCGGGAGGTGACCCAGGAGTATCCGGCCAATCCCAATGGTTCGCCGCTTGGCATCGCCGGGCTGACCGATCCTTCCGGCCGGATTCTCGGGCTCATGCCCCATCCCGAGGCCTACAACCATCCCACCAATCACCCGCGTTGGACCAGGGGTGAGACCTCCACGCTGGGCACGGAACTGCTCAAGGGCGGGATCGAATACCTGAAGGCCAGATAGGGCGGCTTGAAAACGTGTCCAAAGAGGATGCAAAGATCATTGACAGCACCCCCATGACTTTCTACTGTGCGCCTTCCCCGACGCCGGGACCGGATGACCTGCTGGCCTGGGAGCCCTACATGAACGAAGCCCTGCAGCTTGCATGTCTGGCGGAAGGGCGGGGAGACGTGCCCGTGGGCGCGGTGGTCATCGACGGCAACGGCCAGATTCTGGGCCGGGGCGAGAACAGAACGATATTTGAAAACGACCCCACGGCTCACGCCGAAATCCTGGCCCTGCGCGAAGCCGGCGCCAAGGTGGGGAATCATCGTCTGACCGACGCCGTGCTGGTGGTGACCCTTGAACCCTGCATCATGTGTCTGGGTGCGGTCATCCAGGCCCGCCTGGCCGGAGTGGTCTACGCCGCCGCGGACTCCAAGGCCGGATGCCTGGTCAGCCGCATGGACGGTACGGCGCTGCCCTGGAGCAACCACCATTTCTGGTCTCTGGGCGGAGTTCTGGAACAGGAATGCAGCGCAAAACTGAGCGGTTTTTTCAAACAGCGCCGCCAGGAAAAGAAAATTTCAAAAAACCTCGCGGAGAGGTAGCGAAGTCCGGCCGTAACGCGCTCGACTCGAAATCGAGTTACCGGCTAATCCCCGGTACGTGGGTTCGAATCCCACCCTCTCCGCCATTTTTTTTCAACTATCACAAATAGTTGCGATATAAAAACGGCAGGAATCTCCAAGTCCGCACGGATACACACGGCGGATACATAATCGGAGAAACCTGCCGTGAGTCGTTTTGAAGCCCAGCCTTAAGCCTCCGTCAATTCTGCTTCTTTAGGCAACCCGAACGGGAAGCCCTTCTGTACAATCCGTTCCCGTCTTTACTCCTCCATCTCCTGCCATTTGGAGCTGCAGTGGTGACTTTTTTGGGAGCCGTTGCTTTCCGGTCCAGCTTTCGGCAGGCTAATGCTCTTCGCACCGACCCGTCATATATCCCAGTTGCGGTATATGCGGCGGCTTCAGGCATAAGCCTCTTTTCTGCCGTTCCTAAAATATTGTTGTTTTTATCATAAAATCAGACTGTTATGAGGTGCTATCCGCAGGATCATCTTGGCGCAATCGTTGCTTGAGCACGGCGCTACCGAGCAGAAACGCTTTCTCCGGGATGACCTGACTGGGGATAGCGTCTTTGGATAAATTCTTCTTTTTTTTGCCAGTATGCAAACATGCTGACCACGGGGGATTCAATTCGCTTGAACGAACCGAATTTGCCATTTAAAGCCAGTTTGACACTGTATCAGGAGAGTCGCTTATGAAGATGCTTCAACCAATCAGCGTGTTCATCGTCTGCCTGTTTTTGCTCCTGCCCTTTTTGGTTCATGCGGAGGACCTTGAGCCTGCCGCCGATTCTGCGCTCATTGCGGTGGACAGTTCACCTCCTGGGGTCACGGATATCTGGTCGGGCGCGGTGGGCCACGGCTTTCGCGCCGGGACGCAGACGTTTCGCCTCGGTGTCGGAATGGGATACGGAATCAAGATTTTCGGAGCTCAGGAGCGGCACGACCTCCTCCCGATGACGGTTTCTTACGGTCGTATGGTCGGCGATGTCGTGGGCGTCGGACAATGGTACGGAGGAAATTTCGAAGTGCGCGGGGAGGTCTTTCTCGCTCCGCAGGTCAATTCCGATGGCTACTGGACCGTCGGACTGACGCCCCATCTGCGCTATAACTTTGCCACCGGCACACGCTGGATTCCCTACGTCGATATCGGTATTGGCATTGCGTTCACCGAAATCCGGGCCCCCGATCTGGGCGCATCGTTTCAATTCAATGAACAAGCGGCGGTTGGAGTGAACTATTTTTTCACCGACGACGTTGCGGTCAACTTTGAGATTCACTTTCTTCATCTTTCCTCTGCCGGTCTGTCCAAACCCAACCAAGGGGTGAACACGCTGGGGCCTTGCATAGGAGTGAATTGGTTTTTTTGAGTTGCGGCGATGTTGTGCCGTCAGATTTCAACGGGCAATAATGAATTGGCCAGCTTTTATTGAAACTTCAAAAAGTGCTGTAAAGTCTGCTCAGTCTTCTCCCATCCTCTTCCTCATTATTTAAAATCCCCCCTGCTTTCCTAAATCCAAGGAAAACAGGGGGGATTCGTTTTGAGGGGAGCTGACAGATTATTGCTTGATCATGGGTTGATCGCAGCACACGAGTTCTCCCGCACCGCCTTCCTGCACGAGTACGACGGCACCACACGCTTCACATTTGTAAACTTCACCTTTTTCCGAAGACATAGAATTCTCCTTGTTGAATGTTGTGGTGGATTATAATTTTTCACAAGGGGCATGCTGCTTGGGCGTTGCGAACGCTTATGAGTAAGCAGCTTGAATCAGTGATGATATCGAGGAGGGGAGCGAACGCAGTGTTTCAGCAACCGGGGACCAATCCTGTATCTGTGATGATTCTACGGAATGTTGCGAATTGGGAAGACCATAACAGTGTGTCGGTTTTTGTGCAATAGCTCGGCCTTGAATGTGCGGGCGTTCTTTCTTTTGTGCTTTTTCCCTGTACTTGCAGGGGCTAAGGCCAGACTTCCCTTTCCTTTCGCCCATGCTTTCTTCGGTGCCCAGAACGGAGAATTTGCCCTGTGTTGGCGTTTTCTAAAAAAGTTGATCGGCCCTGGGCTTTGCAGCACAGGACCGATCAGATGAGGAAGTGAGCCGGTCGCCCGGCCAAGGCCAGAGGGGGCAGGCCGCTAGTAGGGCTGCTGGCCGGTGTTCGGGTTGACGCGGATTTCCACGCGGCGGTTCATCTGGCGGCCTCCAGGGTTGTCGTTGGAAGCCACGGGCCGGGATTCCCCGTAGCCCACGGCGCTTATCCGGGCCGGACTCACTCCGCGTTCCGTGAGCAGGCGCTGCACGCTCCAGGCGCGTCGTTCGGACAGCCCCTGGTTGTAGGCGTCGGAGCCGGTGCTGTCCGTGTGCCCTTCAACCACGATGGTCGTTTGCGGGTATTTGACGAGAATCTGGGCGATGCGTTCGATTTCGTTGTACAGACCGGGCAAAACCACGTCGGAGTCCACGTTGAAGGTCACGTCTCCCTTGAGGGTCAGGGCCAGAAGGTCGCCCTCGCGCCGGATCGCTACCTCTTCGGACTGGGCCAGGGCCTGCCGCATTTCCGCTTCCTGGTTGTCCATCATGCGCCCGACTCCGGCCCCGGTCAGGCCGCCGATGGCTGCTCCGGCAGCGGCGCCGATGGCCGCGCCCTTGGCATCGCGGCCGATGATACCGCCCAATACCGCGCCGGCGACAGCGCCTCCGCCCGCACCGTACACGGCGCCCTTGGTGGTCTTGGACTGCTGGTCCATGGTGGCGCAGCCGGTCGCTGCGAACACGACGATCAATGCGATCATAAAGAATTTTTTCATGGTGATGCCTTCCTTTGAGGCTGATGTTTTTGGCTGATTTTTAAATATAAATCTGTTCCCATGCATCGTCAACTTTTGCGCTGGCAACGCGATGCCCGATTATTCGAAACATAACGCAAACAGCAAGCCATGTCATGTGGTCTGGCCTGAAAACAAGGGGTTTTGGCCGTAAAGAAGAAGGTCCCTGCCCATGGATTGGGCGCTGTGGTAGAAGGCGAAGAACTGCACGAGCTTTTGCAGATGAAAGCGTCTGGTCGCCCCTTCCTTGCGCAGTTCACGCAGTCTCGTTTCGGACTCGCTTAGACCCTTTGCCAGCAAATCCGTTTGCGGCGTCCGGCCGGAAGCGATGTCCCGCATGCTCTCCACCGTGACGGAGGCGAGCTCGCGCAGTTCCCGGTCCATGAGGATCTCGTAGCCCTGTCCCTGCTCGCTGTTCAGGGCCTGGAGCATGGTTTGCAAGTGTGCGTGGCATTTTTCAAGCGTGCGGACCTTGAGGCCCAAAAGGTCGGTATCCTCGTGGTACATCCGTCGCTCATGGCGCAGCACCTTCTGGAAGAGGGCGCGGTCTTCCATGATATCGGTCTGGAACTGGTCCAGAAGGTTGGGGTCGAGCCCGGACTGCATGGCCAGGAAGGCGTTCATGATGGCTTCGTAATGCCTGGCGCAGTCTCCGAAGCGCATCATGAGCCTGGCCTTGAGGGCGGTGCCCGCGCGCACCGGCCACAGGGCGATGCTGACCAGGAAGGCCGCGGCCACGCCCACGCCGATCTCCACGACGCGGAGCATGCCGAAGACGATGCGGTCATCCTGGTCATACCCGGCCAGGACGACGACGCAGACGGTGATGGCCGCCATGCGGTATCTGGCGTTGTAGCGCGTCATGTATGCGCAGAAAGTCACCGAGAGGAAAAGGGCCAGAACGGTCATGGGCTGCGTCTGGGGAAAGAGCAGGATGGCCGCCAGTCCGATGAGGGCTCCGACGGCCGTTCCGGAGAAGCGGTACAGGCACATCTGCACGGAGTCGGCGACATAGACCTGCATGACGATGACGGCGGATAATGCCGCCCAGTACCCGAATTTCAGATCGAGCAGGTATGCCGCGCCATAGGCCAGCACGGCGGCGATGCCGGTTTTCAGGCCATGGCGGATCATGGCCGGATGGGAATCCGGATCGATGAACGGCATGTCCGGTTTTTCCGAATGCGTCCGGGGAGATGGGCTCGGGTCAGAGGAATTGTCGGCGTTCGTGCTCATGCGTGTTTTCTCCAAGCCAGGGTCGAAGCCATGGCGTCATCCCCATCCCTTGGTCCATCCCGCCCGGAAAGTCCATTTCGCCCATTTCCGTCCAGCCCCGCGCCTTGGGCCAGCAGAACCGATTTGCGCATTGCCGCCCCCTGCATTATGCTTGCGGGCGTACGTACCCATTCCACTTCAGCAAAAGCGTGACCCCATTGACCTCACTCACCCCGGAACAACTCGCCAAGGCAGACGCCGTCATCGCCGAACACCGCGACATCCCAGGCTCCCTCATCACGGTCCTGCGGCTCTGTCAGGATATCGCCGGATATTTTCCGCTCGAACTCATCCGGCATATCGCAGACGGGATGGAGCTGCCTGTGTCCAAGGTTTACGGAGTCGTCTCCTTTTATTCGACTTTTTCCCTCAAGCCCAAGGGCCGCCACACGGTGCGCGTCTGCACCGGAACGGCCTGTTATGTACGCGGGGTGCGGGAGGTTCTGGACCGGGTCGAACACCGTTTCGGGGTCAAGGCCGGGGGCACGTGCGAAAGCGGGCGCTTCAGCCTTGAGCCGGTGCGCTGTCTGGGCGCCTGCGGGCTGGCGCCGGTCATGGTCGTGGACCGCGACACCCACGGCGGGGTCACGCCCGATTCGGCCTGCGCCATTCTGGAGGAATACAAATGACCCCGGCCATGAAGCTTGACCGAGCGGGTCTGACGGCATTGCGGGACCGGGAGCGGGAACTTCTGAAGACGGCCGCTCCGCGCATATTCTGCTGCAGCGGCACGGGCTGCCACGCCACGGGCTCCATCCCGCTCATCGAGGCCCTGCGGGATGAGGCCGCGCGGCAGGGCGGCGGGGTGCAGGTCGTCGAGACGGGCTGCAACGGCTTCTGCGCCCTGGGGCCGGTGGTCGTCATGCAGCCTGGCGGCATCCTGTACTGCAAGGTGCGCGTGGAGGATGCGGCCGACGTGGTCGCCTCGGCCGGGGGCGAGCCCGTGGAGCGCCTGCTGTATCGCGACCCGTCGGGCACGGCCGTGGCTTCCATGGATGAGATCCCCTTTTTCGCCCTGCAACGGCCCCGGACCCTGCGCAACAAGGGCCGCATCGACCCCGAGAACATCGGCCACGCCATCGCCCATGACGGATACCAGGGGCTGGCCAAGGCCCTTTTCGACATGGACCCGGCAGGCATCGTCGAGGAAATGCGCGCTTCCGGCCTGCGCGGACGCGGCGGGGCCGGTTTTCCCACTGGCCTGAAATGGAAGTTCGCGGCCGCCTCGCCCGGCGACGTCAAGTACGTGCTCTGCAACGCCGACGAGGGCGATCCCGGCGCGTTCATGGACCGCTCCATCCTCGAGTCCGACCCGCACGCCGTTCTCGAAGGCATGCTCGTCGCGGCCGTGGCCATCGGTTCCCGCCAGGGCTACATCTACTGCCGCTCCGAATATCCCCTGGCCATCAAGCGCCTGACCATAGCCATCGGCCAGGCCCGGGAACTGGGCTTGCTGGGCGAAAACATCCTGGGCAGCGGTTTTTCCTTCGACCTCGAGATCTACCAGGGCGCGGGCGCCTTCGTCTGCGGCGAGGAGACGGCGCTCATGCGTTCCATCGAAGGAAAGCGCGGCATGCCCGTCCCCCGGCCGCCGTTCCCGGCGCAGCAGGGCCTGTGGGGCAAGCCGACCATCCTCAACAACGTCGAGACCCTGGCCAATGTCGGCCGCATCATCCGTCTGGGCGGAGTGCGCTACGCGAGCGTCGGCACCGAGGGCAGCAAGGGCACGAAGGTCTTCGCCCTGTCCGGCGACGTGAACAACATCGGGCTGGTCGAGGTGGACATGGGCACGCCTCTGTCCGTGCTGGTCAACGACATCGGCGGCGGGGTGCCGGGCAAGCGCAAATGCAAGGCCGTGCAGCTCGGCGGGCCTTCGGGCGGGAGCATCCCGGCGCACCTGCTGGACACGCCCGTGGACTACGAGGCCATCAGCCAGGCCGGGGCCATCATGGGGTCGGGCGGGGTCATCGTCATGGACGACCGCACCTGCATGGTCGACATGGCCCGCTTCTTCATGGACTTCATCCAGGACGAGTCCTGTGGCAAGTGCACGCCCTGCCGGGAGGGGACCAGGCGTCAGCTCGAAATCCTGACCCGCATCTGCGAGGGCAAGGGCGTCCCCGGGGACCTGCGCATCCTGGAGGACCTGGCCGCGGTCATCACCGACGCCTCCCTGTGCGGTCTGGGCCAGACCGCGTCCAATCCGATCCTTTCGGCCCTGCGCCACTTCCGGGACGAGTTCGAGGCGCACATCAACGAAAGGCGCTGCCCTGCCAAGCGCTGCGTGGCCCTGCTCAGGTTCGAGGTCCGGGAGGATCTGTGCCGCAAGTGCGGGCTGTGTCACAAGGCGTGCCCGGCCGGGGCCGTGATCTGGGCCAAGAAGCAGGTCGCGCGCATCGACCGGGAAAAATGCGTGCGATGCCTGGCGTGTTTCCAGGCCTGTCCCTTTGACTGCATCGAATGACGGGAGCGCCATGGAACTGACCATCAACGACATCACCTGCACCTTCACTCCCGGCCAGACCATTCTGGAGGTGGCCACGGCGCATGGCATATTCATACCGACCCTGTGCCACCTGCCGAACTGCACGCCCACCGGAGCCTGCCGCATCTGCGTGGTGGAGGTCCGGGGGGCGCGCACCCTGGTCGCATCCTGTGCGGCTCCGGCAGCCGAGGGCATGATTGTCGGCACCGACTCCGACCGTGTGCTCCGCGCCCGAAAGACCATTCTGCGCCTCATGCTCGACTCTGGAAACCATGACTGCCTGCTCTGCCCGGCGGCGGGAGACTGCGTTCTGCAAAGCCTCGCGTTCCGTTACGGGGTTGGCACCGGCACCTTCGGGCGGCCCAAACCGCGCCATCGCCCCGAGACCGGCAATCCGTTCATTGTCCGCGATTTTTCCAAATGCATCCTGTGCGGCCGCTGCGTGCAGGCCTGCAACGAGGTGCAGGTCAACGAGGCCATCGATTACGGTTATCGCGGGGCCGCCACCAAGATCGTGGCCGGTTGCGACACCACCCTGGGCGAGTCGGACTGCGTTTTTTGCGGCGAATGTCTGCAAGTCTGCCCGGTAGGTGCGCTGAGCATTCATGATGCGCGTGGCAAGGCCCGGCTGTGCGAGACGCGTCCGGTACGCACCACCTGTCCGTATTGCGGCGTGGGCTGTCAGATGGACGTGCATGTGAAGGACGGGCGCATCCAGCATGTGCTGGGCGCCGTGGACGGGCATAACGAGGGCAGCCTCTGCGTGAAGGGCCGTTTTGCCCTGGATTTCACCGCGCATCCCGAGCGCCTGAGGGCTCCGCTGATCCGCCGCGACGGCGAGCTTGTCCCGGCCGGCTGGGACGAAGCCCTTGATCTGGTGGCTTCGCGTCTTCTGACCCTGCGCGAGGAGCATGGACCGCGCAGCCTGGGTTTTCTGGCCTCGGCCCGCTGCACCAACGAGGAGAACTATCTCTTCCAGAAGCTGGCGCGCTGCATGGGCTCCAACAACGTGGATCACTGCGCGCGGCTGTGCCATGCCTCCTCCCTGGAGGCGCTGGTGCAGGCCTTTGGCAGCGCCTCGCCGACCAATGTCATGGCCGATGTGGCCAACGCGGAGGTGATCCTGGTCACCGGCTCCAACACCACCGAAACGCACCCCGTGTTCTCAAGTCGCATCAAGCGCGCCTCCCGCTCAGGCGCCACGCTCGTGGTCGTGGATCCGCGCGAGATCGGCCTGACCCGCCACGCCGATCTCTGGCTGCGGCCCAGACCCGGCACCGACATCGCCTGGATCAACGGCCTCATGCACGTCATTTTGAGCGAGGGTCTGGAAAACCGTGATTTCATAGATCGCAGGACCGAAGGGTTCGAGGAGTTGCGCGAGGCCCTGGCCGTCTATACTCCGGCATACGTGCAGACCGCGACCGGAATTCCGGCCGCCGACCTTGTTCGGGCGGCGCGTCTTTACGCCCGGGCGGGGGCGGCGACGATCCTGTACTGCATGGGCATCACCCAGCACACCTGCGGCACGGACACGGTGCTGGCCCTGGCCAATCTGGCCATGCTCTGTGGTCAGGTGGGCCGGCCGGGAGCGGGGATCAATCCGCTGCGGGGACAGAACAACGTGCAGGGCTCCTGCGACATGGGCGGATTGCCGGGCGTTCTGCCCGGGTATGGGCGGGTGGACGACGATGCGGCCCTGGGGCGGATTGAAGGCCTGTGGAAGATGTCCCTCTCCAAGACTCCGGGCCTGACCGCCACGGAGATGTTCGCCTCCCCGGAGCTTCGGGCCATGTACATCATGGGCGAGAACCCAGCCCTGTCGGACGCGGACGCGTCGCATGCGCAGGCTCGGCTCGCGGCCCTTGATTTTCTGGTCGTGCAGGACATCTTCCTGACCGAGACCGCGCGGCTTGCCGATGTGGTCCTGCCGGCCGCGTCCGCGCTCGAAAAGGACGGCACCTTCACCAACACCGACCGCCGCGTGCAGCGTGTGCGGGCGGCCGTGCCGTGCCCGGGAGAGGCGCTTCCGGACTGGCGCATTCTGAATCTTCTGGGCCCGCGCCTGGGCGTCCCCATGGGCTATGACCGTCCCGAGGAGATCATGCGCGAGATCGCCTTGGCCGCCCCCATCTACGGCGGTATCGATTACCGGCGCATCAGGCGGGAGGGAATCGTCTGGCCCTGCCCGGACCAGGCCCATCCCGGCACCCCCATCCTGCACCGCGAGACCTTTCCCCGGGGCCTGGGGCGCTTCATCCCCACGCATCCGCAAGCACCGGCGGAGGTGCCGGACGAGGAGTATCCCTTTGTGCTCGGCACGGGCCGGGTGCTTGAGCATTACCACACCGGCACCATGACCCGCAAAAGCGAGGGGCTGAATCGCATCGTGCCCGAATGTTTCGTGGAGATGAATCAGGAGGACGCCGCGCGCCTGGGGATCGCGCATGGGCGGCGGGTGCGGGTGGCGTCCCGGCGGGGGGAGATTTCCGTCAGGGCCGAGGTCACGGACCGGGTGGCCAGGGGGCACCTCTTCATCCCGTTCCACTTCGCCGAAGCCGCGGCCAACGTCCTGACCAACCCGGCCCTTGATCCCCTGGCCCGGATTCCGGAGTTCAAGGTCTGCGCCGTGCGCGTGATCCCGGAATAGCAGGCCGCCCCAAAACGGCGATCTGCTGCGTCAGCGAAAAAATCCAGACCGCTTATGTATGCGCAATACACTGCGTGCCCTGAATTTTTTCCCTTCCTTGCATCTCACCATTTTTGATCGGCCTGCGAATTTTGAATTTTTGAGTCAGATGGGCTGCGTCATTCGACGGCCACGAACCAGGCCCGGAACTCGCGCCCGGGTTTGAAGCCCACGCCGACCGCCCCCTTGTGCAGGTACAGGCAGTAGGCCCAGTCCGGCGAGTAGGCGCTGCTGGTCGAGGACCAGTAGGCTTCCTGCGGGTTCTCGAAGGGATGCCCGGCGGGCAGGGCCGGGTCGTGCCGCTCGGCGTCGACAAGGGACTCCAGTTCCCGGATGTTCGGCAGGCGCCAGCGCAGATCGCCTTCGCGGTGCCTCCTGGCCACCTCCAGCGCCTCCTCCCAGGTACACACCCCGCACAGGTCCGCCGAGCGCGTCCACAGCAGTCCCGTCAGCAGGTCGCGCACGCCCGCGTCCTCCGGCGCAAATCGCGGTTCGGGCCAGGCCGCGCCCTTGAGCAGCTCCGCGTCCTGCCCCGTCCCCTCGCAGCCCACGACATTCCCGGACACATCGCGGCACGTTCGCTGCCCGGTCCGCGCCAGGAGCGGGCTTTCCCCGCGCACGGGCCAGACCATGGCGTCGCGCGTCTTGTCGCCGTAGAACATGCGTCCACCCTCCAGGTGCACGTGCCAGGCGTAGCCCGGCGCGCGGCTGGCCGTGGTCGAGGTCCAGTACCAGGTCTGGCTGACCGTGAACGGATGCTGCGCGGGCAGGGCGGGGCGATGGTGGTTGTAGCTGATCAGGCTTGAAAGTTCCCGGCGATTGGGCAGGCGCCAGTCGGCATGGCCGAAGGCGTGTTCCTCGTTCATCCGGGCCACGGCCGAGAGCGCCTCGGGCCAGGACATGGGGAAGTCTCCGATGCTTGCAGTGCGGGGCCAGACGAGGCCCGTCAGGAGGTCCTGCGCCAGGAGGTTTTCCAGCAGTCTGAACCTTGGATCGGGCCAAGCAAGTCCGGTCCGAAACTCTCCGTCCTGACCGCTGCCCGCGCAGTCCACGGGGAGCCCCTTGGCGTTGAAACACACGGTCTGGCTGGTGGCCAGGATATGACGAACGGGGTGGGATGCCATGCCGGGCCTACTCGGCGCAGTCCACGCACCGCGTGGCTTCGGGCATGATCAGAAGGCGCCCGGCGGCGATGTCCTCGCCGCATTCGGTGCAGATCCCGAAATTGTCGTTGTCGATTCGGTCCAGAGCCCGTTCGAGGCGCATCAGCGTGCGCTTCGAATCGGTCAGGCGCTGGCCGCTGATGGCTTGATTGGCCATGGAATCCATGCGTGACAGCCGTCCGATGGGTTGGTCCAGGGAAACGGGCTTGGAGGTTTCCTCAAGTTGGGCGATGGTGATCTGGAGTTCCTGCATGCGCTTTTCGATGCGCGTCTTGATTTCCCGGCGCTGTTCAGGGGTCATTTTTGGTCCTTGAATAGGTTGGGCGGCCCCTCCTTTCCCTTGGAGAGGACGCGCGACGTGAACGCCCAGTATAGAAGCCAAAGCGATGCAGGGTCAATGTGTACGGAGAAATACGGGCATGAAGCATGGATTCCCGCCTTCGCGGGGATGACCTACGGGTAGTGCGAATGGTTCGAGATTTTTTTTTCCCACGTCGGCACTCGCAAACAACACGCGTGTCAGCACCACGTCATCCCCGCGAAGGCGGGGGATTCGACTAGCTCGGCGCTCTCCGAGTTTTTGGGTGACCGTCATCCCCGCGAAGACGGGGGGGCATGGCCGAGAGCGCCCCGTAGGCCCGGCTTCCTTCCGTCATCCCCGCGAAGGCGGGGATCCATGCCTTTGATTGAGGAGCACGACCGCTTCACTTCCTGATCGCGCAATGCATGAACGGGTCGCACCCATCGGTATGCGACCCGTTCATGTATCGTTTTCAAGCCGTTTTCTATCCGGGCGTGCGGAAGTAGATGACGGACTGGGCGCTCATCTTCTTGACGATCTCCTTGCCCTCGGCCTGAAGCTCCATCTTCAGGATCTCCTTTTCTCCGAAGCGGATGGCGTCGGTCAGGCAGACCTCCGCGCAGACGGGCTTTTCGCCCACATGCACGCGCTCCCAGCACAGATCGCACTTGTGGGCCTTGTTTCTGGCCGCGTCGAACTGGATGACCCCGTACGGGCAGGCCTCGATGCAGTCGCGGCTGCCTTTGCATTTGTCGGCCATGATGCGCACGATGCCGGTTTCGGTGTCCTTGACGATGGCTTCGGCCTTGCAGGCCTTGATGCACGCGGCATTTTTGCAGTGCTGGCAGGGCATGACCCAGGACTGGATGGCGATGTCCGGGTAGGTCCCCTGACGATCGCTCTCGACGCGCAGATAATAGGGCATCATGCCGGGCACGGCCGAGGCGTGGTCGACCAGGCCGTGGTAGTTTCGACAGGCCGCCACGCAGGTCTTGCAACCGATGCAGCGTTCCAGATCAATGGCGAGACTGAGTTGTTTCATGGCTTGCCTCCTTCATCGTTCCACGGTGACGCGGGTGGACACGTGCGATTCCCCGCCGACAAGGTCCTGCCAGTCGAGCGTCATGCCCGAATCGGAAATGAGGACGTTGTCGCTGACTCCTTCGCCAAGCACAGCCACCCGGCCGACGGTGGCGCCGAAACCGTGATGCAGGCCCAGACAGTCGGGGCGGATGCGTTCGGTGCGCTTGGCCCGGACTTTGATCCGGCCGGTGCGGGAGCGCACGGAGACCACCGCCCCGTCTTCGATGCCGAGCTTCTTGGCGGTTGCCGTGTTGATGAGCAGCGGATTTTCCATGAGTCCGCCGACGGGATCGCGCAGCTGCGGATTGTTGTGGGTCCACTGGCCCGAGCCCTGGTGGAAGATGGTCCGGTAGGAGATGAGAATGAAGGGGAATTCCCCTGTATCGGCCTCGTATTCAGGGGCCAGCCCCACGCGCGGCAAGGCCTGGTGCACGTCCTCCAGATCCTCCCAGTAGAGATGGACCTTCTTGCTCGGTGTGCCGAAGCCGCCGCGCTCATATTTCCGGAAACCGGTGGTCCCGGGCGACCAGAGACCGCCCATGGCCTGCAGCCTGTCCACCGACAGGCCAAGGCCCGCCAGTTGGATGTCGTAATATTCCAGGTCGTCCTTGAAGGCGAAGTATTCGGGACACAGGCGCTTGCCGAGCTCGATGAAGACCTCGTTGGAGTGCCTGCATTCGCCGGGCGCGTCGACCACCGGCTGACGCAGGGCAACGCCGTGGCCGAAGTTGTACCACCAGGGCATGTACAGGAGTTCCCAGCGCTCGAAGTAGCTTTTGTCCGGGAGTACATAGTCGGCGTATCTGGCCGTTTCGGAGAGCATGATTTCGTAGCTGACCAGCATCTCAAGCTGATAATGCCCCTTGTCGTCGGTCATGGTCACGGCCTTGCGCCATTCCTCCTGCCCCATCTCGGTCAGGGCCGGGTTGCATTCGGACGTGACCAGGACCTTGAGGTCGCCGTTCTTGATGGCCTGTGCTTCGTACCAGGTCGGTTCCATGATGAAGGAGTATTTGCCGAACTTGTCCCTGTCCGGGCCGGTGCGGTGCCATCCCATGTCCCCAAGGCTTGGGCCGGCTGGTGCAGGCAGGACCGGGGAGAGCGGGGTCACGTCGGGCAGGGGCTGGCCGCCGGGGTTGTCGATGTTGCCGGTCACGGCCAGGAAATTGGTCCAGGCGTGTCCGAAATCCAGGGCCTGGCCGAGCATGATGCCCTTGAAGCTGTCCACGCCCACGGACGGGGCCGAGGCACACATTTCGGCCAGCCTTGTGATGTCCTTGGCCGAAACGTCACAGATCTTGTAAACCTCCCCAAGTTAGTGCCATCCAAAAGTAGAGGTTTCCTTGGGTGAATTTTTCATGAGGAACTCTGTCGGGGTCAAATCCCCAAGGGAC